>URZJ01000005.1 GCA_900552395.1 uncultured Collinsella sp.
CGTCTCCTATCCCGGCGTCGTCGCCATCTACCTCACGGGTGCCCCGCGCCCCGGCGTCGGCCCGCACGATGTGGCGCTCGCCATCATCCGCGCTGTCTTTGCCAAGGGCTACGTCAAGAACAAGGTCATGGAGTTTGTGGGCCCCGGCATCGCGAGCATGACGACCGACTACCGCAACGGCGTCGACGTCATGACCACCGAGACCACCTGTCTGTCGAGCATCTGGGCCACCGACGAGGACACGCACGCGTTTTTGACCATGCACGGCCGCGGCGACGACTACCGTGAGCTCAAGCCTGCCGATGTTGCCTACTACGACGGCTGCGTCGAGGTCGATCTGTCGAGCATCAAGCCCATGATTGCGCTGCCGTTCCATCCTTCCAACGGCTTTGAGATTGACGAGCTCAACGAGAACCTCGAGGACATCCTTCACGAGGTGGAGCTCGAGGCCGCTAAGATCGGCGAGGGCAAGACGCACTTTAGCCTGCTCGACAAGATCGTCGACGGCAAGCTGCACGTGCAGCAGGGCGTTATCGCCGGCTGCTCGGGCGGCAACTACGACTCCGTGGTCCAGGCTGCCCGCGTGCTCAAGGGCGCCAACACCGGCTGCGGCGAGTTCTCGCTGTCGGTCTATCCCACGAGCCAGCCCGTGGCACTCGAGCTTACACGCCGCGGCTATATCTACGACCTTATGGAGGCCGGCGCGATCGTGCGCACGGCATTCTGCGGCCCGTGCTTCGGTGCCGGCGACACGCCCGCCAACAACGGCCTGTCGATCCGCCACACTACGCGCAACTTCCCCAACCGCGAGGGCTCCAAGCCGGGCAATGGCCAGCTGAGCGCTGTGGCCCTGATGGACGCTCGCTCCATTGCGGCAACGGCTGCCAACGGCGGCGTCCTGACGCCGGCGACCGACCTGCCCGAGGACACTTGGGACGAGGCCTGCGAGTACACCTTTGACGACGCGCCGTACAAGAAGCGCGTGTACTGGGGCTTTGGCAAGGCGGAGCCTGCCGACGAGCTGGTCGAAGGCCCCAACATCAAGCCGTGGCCCGCGATGGAGCCGCTCGGCGACGACATCCTGCTCAAGGTTTGCTCCAAGATCATGGACCCGGTCACCACGACCGACGAGCTCATTCCCTCGGGCGAGACGAGCTCCTTCCGCTCCAACCCGCTGGGCCTGGCTGAGTTTACGCTGAGCCGCCGCGACCCGGCCTACGTGGGTCGCTCCAAGGAGGTAGACGCTGTGGAGAAGCGTCGCGTTGCCGGCGAGTCCGCGGGCGACCTGGCGGCGTTCGATGCCGAGCTTGCCGGTGTGTTTGAGGCGCTGGCCGGCGCGGGTGTCGCGGCCGATGCCAAGGCGACCGAGTTCGGTTCCATGATTTACGCCAAGAAGCCTGGCGACGGCAGCGCCCGCGAGCAGGCCGCGAGCTGCCAGCGCGTAATTGGCGGCCTGGCCAACATCGTCCACGAGTACGCCACCAAGCGCTATCGCTCCAACGTGATGAACTGGGGCATGGTGCCCTTCCAGATGGAGGCCGAGCCCAACTTTGAGGTGGGCGATTACGTCTTTGTGCCGGGTATCCGTGCCGCGCTCGATGGCGACCTGAAGGACATCGCCGCCTACGTGGTGCGCGCCGATGGTGCGGTCGAGCAGATTGAGCTCTACATTGCCGATATGACGGCAGAGGAGCGTGCCATCGTCAAGGCCGGCTGCCTGATCAACTACAACAAGTTCAAGACCGCTGCCGAGTAACGCTGCTGTACGCCCCGGCCACACCTTTCCCTCGTGCTCACGCGCTTCGCGAGGGTCGCCCGAGGGAAAGGTATGGCCGGGGCTACCGCGACGTTCTCGTTGGGTCTTGAGGGACGCTAATAAATAGACTTGCTTGATGCCGCCTCTTTTTATTGGGGCGGCTTCTTTTTGGACCACCACAAAGGTGCCTGTCCGGCGGGTTCTTATTTCGATGGGGTCCAGGTTATCTCATCGTCAAATAGCCAAGTGCGTGCTGAGCCGCTGTCGCGCGCTGTCTGCGGATCGGGCTCGCAGGTTTGTTCGTAGGCATCCTCGGTACACCGATCCATAAAATCGACGACTGCCGTCTGGTCGCCTTCCATGACGTAGATCACGTTGCCATCCGAGATATAGACTCCCGGCCCTTCGTTGTCCACGTAGCCGGGGTCGTATGAGACGTTGCACAGTCTGCTCCCGTTTGCCGCATCGAGTTCAAGGGTCGAATAATACCCGCCATTCATTTGGCCTTTCTTGGCTCGATATATTGCGGCGCCGTACCACCGCGTAAACGTTTTGCCTTTGAGTAAATTGGTTGCCTTGCCGATAAGCTGCTCATCTTGGGTATAGCGCGTGGCTCCAAGTTCGATTCGGGGGTAGTTGCTGACCCCAAGCGCTGCGGGCGTACCGTCGAAATCGACGGTGATTGAATCGGGTTTGACGATATCGGTGAGGATTTCGATGGGGTAGCTTACGGTTTCAACCGCCGCCTGCGTCGCCGAGGCAGGGAGAAATGCGAGATAGATAATGCCTACGCCGGCTGCGGTAATTGCAAACGCTAAGACGAGCAGGCCGATATAGGTGGAGCGTTTCACGGTGGGGCACCTCGCTTACAATATGCAATCATTAAAATAAATGATATCAGCTTGCGACAATATTCAAAAGAAAGCGATCGTTCGAAATGGGGGGCTAAAAGGCCCTATTGGGCTTCGATTTGGGATCGCCAAACGTAGACTGGGCTTGATGCCGCCTCTTTTAATCGGGGCTGATTCTTCTCTGGACCACCACAAAGGGGACAGGCGCCTTTGTGGTGGTTTGCATGTCATGAGAGCACTCAGAAAATCTTATATATAGAGACTTAGATTTGTGTATAAGATCGCGCAAAGCTGGCAACAATACTTCTCGAACAACGTGAAGCCGCCCCGTAGGGCGGCCGCCCCAAGAGAGGTGATTCCATGAGAATCGATAAGCTAGCAATGACGTCGCGCGAGGCGCTGCAGACCGCCATGAGCACGGCTGCCGACGCGCAGGCCGGCGCGGTGGAGCCGATTCACCTGCTGTCCGCCCTGCTTGGTGCCGGCGAGCGCAATATCTCCGTGATCATCGAGCGCATCGGCGCCGATCCGGCCCAGCTTGCACGCTCCACACAAGATGCCATCGACCGCGCGCCCAAGGTTTCGGGCGAGGGCCAGCAGATGGGCCTGTCCAATGAGCTCGTCCGCGTCATCGAGAAGGCCGAGAAGAAGGCCACCAAGATGGGCGACAGCTTTGTGGTGACCGAGCATTTGCTGATGGCGCTTGCCGAGGACAAGGGCGAGGCTGGTCGTGTACTGCGTGACGCCGGCGTCACCAAGGAGCGCATCGAGCAGGTCTACGAGGAGCTGCGTGGCGATGACCGCGTGACGTCTGCCGAGGATAAGACCCAGTTTGAGGCGCTGGAGCAGTACGGTCGCAACATCTGCGATCTGGCCCGCGCCGGCAAGCTCGACCCGGTCATCGGCCGTACCGACGAGATCCGCCGTACCATCCAGGTTCTGTCCCGCCGCACCAAGAACAACCCCGTGCTCATCGGCGAGCCGGGCGTCGGCAAGACGGCCATCGTCGAGGGCATCGCCCAGCGTATCGTGGCCGGCGACGTGCCGAGCACCCTGCGCGACCGCGACCTCATCGAGCTCGACATGAGCGCGCTGGTCGCCGGCGCCAAGTATCGCGGCGAGTTCGAGGACCGCTTGAAGGCCGTGCTCAAGGAAGTGCAAAAGTCCGAGGGCAAGGTCATCCTGTTCATCGATGAGCTCCACACCATCGTGGGCGCGGGTGCCACCGAGGGCTCCATGGATGCCGGCAACATCCTGAAGCCGGCGCTCGCCCGTGGCGACTTGCACGCAATCGGCGCGACTACGCTCGACGAGTATCGCAAGTACATCGAGAAGGACGCGGCACTCGCCCGTCGTTTCCAGACCGTTATGGTGAGCGAGCCTACCGTCGAGGACGCCATCTCGATCCTGCGTGGCCTCAAGGAGAAGTACGAGATCTTCCACGGCGTGCATATCACCGATAGCGCGCTCGTGGCAGCTGCCGACCTCTCCGATCGCTACATTGCCGACCGCTTCCTGCCCGACAAGGCCATCGACTTGGTCGATGAGGCCGCAAGCCGCCTGCGCATGGAGCTCGACAGCATGCCGGTCGAGATTGACGCCACCACGCGTCAGCTCACCCAGCTGCAGATCGAGGAGCAGGCGCTCATGAAGGAGACCGACGACGCCTCCAAGGAGCGTCTGGAGGCCCTGCGCCAGGAGATTGCCGAGGTCCAAGAAAAGCTCAACGTGCAAAAGGCCGGCTGGCTCAACCAGAAGAACGCCATCGACCACGTGCAGGAGCTTAAAGGCCAGCTCGACGAGGCCAAGAGTGAAGAGGAGCGCGCGACGCGCAACGGAAACTTGGGCCGTGCGTCCGAGCTGCGCTATTCCGTGATCCCGGGTCTGCAGCAGCAGATTCAGGATTCCGAGGCTGCGCTCGAGGCACAAAAGCAGCAGGACGGCGAGGGCCTCAACGAGCAGGTGACCTCCGATGAGATCGCCGAGGTCGTGAGCGCCTGGACCGGCGTGCCCGTGTCCAAGATGATGCAGGGCGAGCTCGACAAACTGAAGGGCTTGGAGGACGAGCTGCATAAGCGCGTCATCGGCCAGGACGAGGCGGTCTCCGCCGTGGCCGCGGCCGTGCGCCGCAGCCGTGCGGGCCTCTCCGATCCGGACAAGCCCATCGGCAGCTTCTTCTTCCTGGGCCCCACCGGCGTGGGCAAGACCGAGCTCGCCAAGGCACTGGCCGAGTGCCTGTTCGACGACGAGCGCGCGCTCGTGCGTATCGACATGTCCGAGTACATGGAGAAGTTCAGCGTCCAGCGTCTGATCGGTGCGCCTCCGGGATACGTGGGCTACGACGAGGGCGGCCAGCTCACCGAGGCCGTGCGCCGTCGTCCGTACTCCGTGATCTTGCTCGACGAGATGGAGAAGGCTCATCCGGATGTTTTTAACGTGCTATTGCAGGTGCTCGACGACGGCCGTCTGACCGATGGCCAGGGTCGCCAAGTGTCCTTCAAGAACACGATTATCATCATGACGTCCAACGTGGGTTCCAAGGCTATCGCCGATCTGTCCGGCAAGGACGAGGAGGAGATGCGCCATCAGGTCGACGCGGCCATGGCTCAAACCTTCCGCCCCGAGTTCCTCAACCGTATCGACGATATCGTGGTGTTCCATCCGCTCGGCATGGCGCAGATCGAAAAGATCGTCGATATTCAGCTCGCCGACGTCCGCGCACGTCTGGCCAAGGAGCGCATGACGCTTGCCATCACCCCGGCGGCCAAGCAGATGCTCGCCGTGGGCGGCCTGGACCCGGTCTTTGGCGCCCGTCCGCTCAAGCGTCTCGTGCAGCGCGAGGTCGTGGATGCCATTGCCGCCGCTATTATCGACGGTACGGTGCGCGAGGGCGATCAGGTGACGGTCGATGCCGACAAGGACGGCGGCTTTACCGTCGTGTGCGACAACACGCCGACGGCCACCTACGAGGTTCCAGACGCCGAGTAGATTTTGGGGCCGGCTTTAAAACCGCCCCCCATCGCAAAACGCCAAGGGCGGCGGATCCAATTGGATCCGCCGCCCTTTTTCGTGCGACAATCGATGATGTTGAACGGATGCGATGCAAGGAGATGCGCAGATGACAGACAAGAACAAGACGAACACGCCGGCGACCGATGCCGCACCCGCCGCACCCAAGCCTGCGCCTAAGCCGGCACCCAAGCCGCGCGACCCCTATATTCGCGCCGAGAACGAGGACGACGACGGCTACGATCCCTACAGCGATCGCCGCCCCGAGCGCGAGCCCCTCTTCGAAGCCGACCCCTGGCGCTAAGTAGCTCATTTGGGACGGGGCTTTTTTAGCTACTTTTGCCCCCTCCCGCCTGCCTGATGATTTTTCTGGGACGGGGATTTAATAATCATTCGGTACAAAATGATTATTAAATCCCCGTCCCAGAAAAATCATTCTCTCGAGCTTGGTGGCTCCTCAGCCGTTCGACATCCTCCGGGAGACCAGTAACAGAAAAATTTGCTTACCAATTAATCAAGATACGCATAAATCTTGCTCTCCTGCTAATCAAGAATCGATATAATCTTGATTAGCATATAAGCAAGATTGGAGAATCATGGCATTCAACGACTTGGTGGCCCAGAAAATAAAGGACTTTGAGCAACAAGGAGTTCCACAGGTCTTTGAGCGCGACCTTGATCTGGGAAACCCGCAGGAACCCAAGCGCGACAACATCGTAAATGTGATTGTGGGAGCCCGTCGTTGTGGAAAGACGTATCGCCTGTATCAGGAGATGCAGCGGCTTCAGGGTCAAGGTATCGACCTTGACCGGATGCTTTATTTCAATTGTGAGGATGAGCGCTTGCGTCCGTATGAGCCGTCGCTGCTAGCGGACGTGCTCGATACATTCTATGCGCTATATCCTGCTGCTCGAACCGAGGGTGCCTACATTTTCTTCGATGAAATCCAGGAAATTCCCGAATGGGGTGCGTTTCTGCGGCGTGTGGTCGATACGGAGAAAGCGACCGTCTACGTGACGGGATCTTCTTCTAAGATGCTGTCCTCGGAACTTAAGAGCGAGTTCAGGGGCCGCTCTCTTGTGCGAGAGCTGTTTCCGTTGAGTTTTTCGGAATACGTCCGATATAAGACGGGGAGCGTTCCTGAGCCGGATGCACCCTTTTCATCGAGCGATGCAGCACTGCTTCGACATCATCTGATCGGATATCTTGAGCGAGGGGGATTCATCGCGACGCTAGAGCAGACGCCCGCGGATGCGATTCAGCTGCTACAGGAATATGCGTCGCGAACGGTCGCCATGGACGTCGTTGAGCGCTACGACATCAAGAACCCTCGTTTGGCTTCACTGTTCCTGACGCGGTGTATGGCATCTTCGGCACGAGAGCTGTCAGTGAACAAGGTGTACAACGAGTTCAAAAGTAGGCAGATACCCGTCAGTCGTAATTCGCTCGGCGACTTACTTGAGTATTACGAGGACGCCTACCTGTTGTTTTCGGTGCCGGAGTTCACGCGCTCACTTGCAAATAATGCGCGGTCCGCATCTAAAGTCTACGCTGTCGATCCTGCGATGTTCGGAGCATTCTCTCCCGCATCGGCATTTGATCAGGGCCAGAGGCTCGAGACTGCGGTGTTCAATGCGCTCAGAAGAAGGACTCCAGCCGTGCGGTCCGGTTCGGTCTGCCGCCTGCTGATCAAAGAGAAGAATAAAAGCCATGAGGTGGACTTTGTGGCCGGGGATGCGCTTCTTATGCAGGCTTATGGCCTGATTCAGGTGAGTACGGATATGGCAAGCGAGAAAACGCGCGAGCGCGAAATTGCCGCGCTTGATGCCTCGATGGCCCAATTCGATCTTGGTGAGTCGGCAATCGTTACCATGGATGAGCAGGCCGATATTCCATGTGAGCGCGGTGTGGTACACGTTGTGCCCGCATGGAAGTGGCTTCTTGCCTAATCATTTATTGATCTGTGGTAGCTAATTTGGGACGGGGGCTTTTTAGCTACCCTCTGCTCTGCCCAACAGCAAAGTCGAAACAACATCAAGGGTAGCTAAAAAAGCCCCGTCCCAAATTAGCTACCCTGGGTGCTGTGGTCCGCTAGTCCTGGGCTTTGATGCTCGGCAGGAGAATCTGGGCGAGGTAGTCGGTCTCGAGTTTGGTCGCAGCGTCGGCCTTGCCGTCTTTGCCGACCAGTACGTTCTTGATCTGGCTATAGGTGTAGCGGTTGCCGGTCGTGAGCTCGACAAGCTCAATGGCCGAGTCCATAGGGTAGGTCGACACGGGATTCTGCGTCCGTCCGTTGATGGTCTGGGGCACCACGTACGGATAGACGGGACCGCTGGCGTAGACGGTATAACCGTTGCCTAGGTTGGCCACACCCAAAACCGTATCGCCCTCATCGGGCGTAAAGCTCTCGCCCTCGCGCACTGCGACGAGCGTCACAATCGGTGTATCGCTGTCGCCGGCAAGATAGATGCATAGCGTGCTGCCATTTTGCCAAGTCTCGACCTTGCCGTACCACTCGACGGGGATATCGAGCTGGTAGAGGTCGGTTGCCTTGTGGCGGGCGTCGGCATCACGGGCCGCCTGTGCCTTTTGCGCGCTCACGGCATTGACGGCGGCGTCGCGCCGCGCGGTTGCCGCCTGCTGGAGCACCTTGGCGGTGGCGGCGGAGCTCGCGCCTCCCTCCTCGGCATATTTGGCGGCGGCATCGATCTGGTCGTCAGTCACCGTGTCGGCCGAAGGCACCTTGAGCTTAAAGGCGGCCTGGCTGCTTAGGTCCTGTCCGTCGCTCTTGATCGTGACCTGCGCCTTGGTGCTCGGGACGGTATAGATGGTGCCGTCGGCCGCGATGGGAGAGGCAGCGATGGAGAGCGTGTAATCGCCGGGCAGCAGTTTGATGCCGCGGCCGTGCTCGTCAACATAGAGCGTTTCGCTCACGGATGAGCCATCAGCGTCCTGACCGCTCACCTGTACGGGAATCTTAGAGCTGGTGGAACAGTCGAGGCCCGCGGCATGCACGCCAATCTGCACCGACATCATCGTGTGGGCATTGGCGGCGACAGCGGCAGCCTGCTCTTGCTGATATCCGTTCCAGGCAGCATAGCCTGCACCGCCGGCGACGAGCGCGGCGGCCACGATACCGGCGACCATCAGATTGCGGCGCTTGGGCGACATCTTGCGATGACGAACCTCGGCCTCGCGTGCCGAGGGAACGGACGGTAGGGGAATATCGCCCATGGCGATGGTCTCGTCCACGGCTGGTGCGGAACCCAGGCCAGGAAGCTCGCGGGTCAGCGAATCCTCGGCCGGCAAGCTGTCGAGCAAGACGGTTTCCTCGCCCGTGTCGGATTCGGGCTGATTGCCGGCCTCGCTTTCGGTGTCTTCGTGACCTGCCTCGTCTTCGGTGGGCGCGGCGCCATCGTCTTTTGCATCCTGATCATCGAGCTGCGCCTCGATTTCCGGCTCATCCTGCACATCAACGCTCGAATCGTCAAACGTAATCTCGGCCAGCGCGATCTGGTCTAGACTCTCCAGGGCCTCGGCACACGCTTCTGCATCTTGGACCGCATCCTCTTGGCCCATCGTCTCATCTTTCATATATCCCCCAAGCTCAATATCGGGACAACAATGTACCCAAAAACGGGGCTCCATAGAGCCGCCGCATGATTTGAAATCCGATTTTATATATGCGCGTGTTTTTGAATAGATGAATAGAGGCGCAACGACAAAAAGCCCCCGGAAAGCGAGCGAAACGCTTTTCGGGGGCTCTGCGAGACATTGGATTGAAAGGCCTGGTGAGCGGGCCTATGCCCAAGTGCCAACAGCGGCCAACATGTTACTCGGCGTGCGCGTAATCAACCTTGGCACGGCGAGCGGTGGCCTTCTCCCAATCGCTGGTGCCCTCAAAGACATCCTGCTTGTAGGGATTGCGGCCGAGCTTCTTGGCGCGGTAGGCGATGTAGATGATCGCGGCGACGTTGGCGACCAGTGCGGCGATCGAGATCGCGGTAGCGGCGCCGGGGTCGAGCGTGGAGTGGGTCACAAAGATGGACTCCTCCTGGAAGTACGGGAACACCTGGGCAAACATGCACCAAATGGCCAGCGTAAAGGCGCGGTTCTGGATCCAGCCGCCCTTGTTCCAGATAAAGGCGGCGACGGTGGGCGCCAGCAGCAGCGCAAAGCCGCAGAACCAGGAGTGGGTGGGCAGGCAGTTGTAGGTGTAGCAGAAGTTCCAGATGTCGTAGGCGATGATGTAGACCCAGGTCATGTCGGGCCACAGCATGTCGGTTTTGTCCTCGGAGGCGTAGACGCTCCACCAACCGGTCATGCAGAAGATGTTGATGATACCGGCGATGCCGTTGAACACGTTGTTCCAGCCGGCCAGCTGCGTAGCACCTTCGGAGGTGACCCAGGTGGACTCGCCCAGGACAAAGAAGTGATAGGCGCTCTCAAAGTCGGATACGACGGCGATCATGATGTTGATGGCGACGATCACAAACGGCCACGCGCGGAACCAATGCGCCTTGCCGATCTTGCCCCACTGGTACTTAATGGCAATGAAGCCCCAGCAACCGGCCAGCGCCGCGTATACCTTGGCGTAGTGGAACCAGCTGTTCTGGTACACATGGGTGGGGTTGGTGAGCGCCCACTCGGCACCCTGCGAAACGCCGATGGCGATGGCGACGCAGTAGATGGTCATGGCCAGCGGAGCCACGCCAAAGATGATTGCCGCGCCGAGCTTAGTGCGGCGGCCGACCTCGTTGAGCACGATGAGGCCAATAAAGACCATGGCCCAGCCGGCCCAGTGGATAAGGGTATCGCTACCCCAAACATCGAACAGCATGCTGCTCTCCTTTCACACGCCCGCGGCCCCTCTTCTGATCGCGGGCAGTTTGGCCAAATGTCGTCAGTTCTGGGGCTTGCGCTCCGGATACTTGGCGGTATAGCCCTCGATGTGGAGTGTCGAGGCGATGATTTCCTTGACCGTCTCGTCGGGCACATCGGGGTGCGTGCGGATATACATCAACAACCCCATGATGAGGGTGTAGAACGTCTCGTAGACATGGTCGATGCGTAGCTCATGATGGGCGACAAAATCCACCACGGTGGTGTCGCAGATATACTGCGCCACGCGTTGGACCACGTTGTGCAAAAAGCCGCCGTAGAGCGCGCCGCTGCTGGAGGTCAGGGTGCTCGGCAGTTCGTGGCCGCTGGCGACCAGGCGCTTAAAGAGCGGGGCGACGGTGTCGAGCGCCCCCTCGATGTCGCCAACCGTGCGGCTGGCATTCCACTGCTCGAGCTCGGTAATGAAGCCGTCGATTGCCTCGTCCATGACAGCGGTGACGGCGGCGTCCATATCGGCAAAGTAGTGGTAGAACAATGAACGCGTGCAGCCAGCCCGCTTGGTCACGGCCGATACCGAAAGATGGGACACACCAAGCTCGGCGCTCACGGCGCGCACAGCGGCGAGGATCTCGCGACGGCGCTCGTCGCCCGTCAGGCGTTTTGCCGCGCTATCGGATGCGGGGACGGCATCGACCACAGAGATATCTGCTGCGTTGTTGCCCATGTTTTGCCGCCTTTCATCCTCTTTTGCCTGACCGTTCGCCTAACAGTCTTGAATATTGTTGACGGTTCGTCAATACTATTTTTGACACAATGTCAACAATGGCGGGTGAAAGGCATGGGGGCATGCCCGGCCTGCAAAAAAAGAGGGGCGCTGCGGTCTCGCCGGGCTGTGGCAAGAGAAGGGACGACTATGATTCTCAACGGACCGGGGATTAGCTATACCGAGCCCGATATCGGCGCGGAGTTCGTGCCGCCGATACCGGAGCATCCGCGCGAGGCCATCGTCAAACTGTGTGAGCACTGCACCAACCGCCTGCTGCACCGCGACGAGCTGCTGGGCTACGAGTACTGGTCGTTTGCCGAGGCCGCAACCGACGAGCAGGCCGAAGTGCTCTGCAAGATGAAGATGCGCCGTCCCTATACGCTGCCCGAGATGGTCAAGCTCACCGGCATGCCCGAAGCCGATATCGAGAAGATGCTCGACGACATGAGCTACACGGGTCTGCTCGAGTACAACTGGGAAAACCCCGAGCGCGCCAAGCAGTGGGTGCTGCCCATGCTGGTGCCGGGTTCTGCCGAGTTCCTCAACATGCGCGTGAGCCAGCTCGAGGAACACCCGGTCTATGCCAAGTTCTTTGAGCAGGCGTCCAAGGGACCGCTGTCCAAGGCCACGCCGATGGTGCCGCCCGGCGGTGCCGGCATCGGCATGCATGTCATTCCGGTCGAGAAGGCCATCGATGCCGCGAGCACCTCGGTGCCGATCGAGCATATCGAGCATTGGCTCGACAAATACGATGGCAAATATGCCGCTAGCACCTGCAGCTGCCGCGCGAGCCGTCGCGTGATGGGAGAGGGCTGCGCCGACGACCCGGCCGATTGGTGCATCGCCGTGGGCGATATGGCCGACTACGTGGTCGAGACCGACCGCGGCCATTATGTGACGCGCGAGGAGGTCTACGACATCCTGCGCCAGGCCGAGGACAACGGCTTTGTGCACCAGATCACCAACATCGACGGTGAGAACAAAATCTTCGCCATCTGCAACTGCAACGTCAACGTGTGCTACGCCCTGCGCACTTCGCAGCTGTTCAACACGCCCAACCTGTCGCGCTCAGCCTATGTCGCCAAGGTCGAGAAAGACAAGTGCGTGGCCTGCGGTCGCTGCGTTGAGGTGTGTCCGGCCGGCGCCGCCAAACTGGGCCAGAAGCTCTGCAGCAAAAAGGCCGGCGGCCGCGTGCCCGAGTATCCGCGCCAGGAGCTGCCCGATGCCACCAAGTGGGATCACACCAAGTGGTCGCCCAACTACCGCAACGACAACCGCATCGAGACGCACGAGTCTGGCACCGCGCCCTGCAAGACGGCTTGCCCCGCTCACGTTGCCGTTCAGGGCTACTTAAAGCTTGCGGCGCAGGGCCGCTGCGACGAGGCTCTGGCGCTCATCAAGCGCGAGAACCCGCTGCCCGCTATCTGCGGCCGTGTGTGCAACCGCCGCTGCGAGGATGCCTGCACCCGCGGCCGTGTGGACGCCGCCGTGGCTATCGACGAGGTCAAGAAGTTTATCGCCCAGCGCGATCTGGATGCCGCGACTCGCTATGTCCCACCTGTGGTGACCCCGACGCGTGCCGGCGGCTTCGACCAGAAGATCGCCATCATCGGCGCCGGTCCGGCCGGTCTGTCCTGCGCCTTCTATCTGGCCGAGAAGGGCTACAAGCCCGTCGTGTTCGAGAAAAACGAGCGCCCGGGCGGCATGCTCACCTACGGCATTCCCAGCTTTAAGCTGCAGAAGGATGTTATCGAGGCCGAGGTCGAGGTCATTCGCCTGATGGGTGCCGAGTTCCGCTATGGCGTGGAAGTCGGTCGCGACGTGACGCTCGACGAGCTGCGCGCGCAGGGCTTTAAGGCCTTCTACGTGGCCATTGGCTGCCAGGGCGGCCGCCTTGCCGGCATTCCGGGCGAGGATGCCGAGGATGTGACCGTGGCCGTCGACTTCCTTCGCGAGGTTAACAGCGGCAAGATCGACGCGCTGCCCGGGCGCACCATCGTGGTGGGCGGCGGCAACGTGGCCATCGACGTCGCGCGCAACGCCTGCCGTCTGGGTTCCGAGCACGTTGAGATGTTCTGCCTGGAGAGCGAGGCCCAGATGCCTGCCAGCGAGGAGGAGCGTCGCGAGGCCATTGAGGACGGCGCGCACATTAGCTGCGGCTGGGGCCCCAAGGAGATTCACCTGGACGAGGCCGGTCGTGTGTGCGGTATCACCTTCAAGCGCTGCACGCGTGTCTTTGACGATGAGGGCCGTTTTGCGCCCGAGTATGACGAGAACGACTTGCGCCGTGTCGATGCCGACCGTGTCGTCATGTCCATTGGCCAGTCCATTGTGTGGGGCGACCTGCTGGCTGGCTCCAAGGTGGAGCTCGGCCGCGGCCAGGGTGCCCTTGCCGATCCGCAGACGTACCAGACCGCCGAGCCCGACATCTTTGTGGGCGGCGACGTCTACACTGGCCCCAGCTTTGCTATCGACGCCATCGCCGCCGGTCACGAGGCCGCGGTGTCCATCCATCGCTTTGTGCAGCCGGGCTCCACGCTCACCATCGGCCGCAACCAGCGCCGCTACACCGCGCTTGACCGCGACGATGCCGTGATCGAAAGCTACGACAACGCGAGCCGCGAGGTTGCGCATGTGGACCGCGAACGCGAGAAGGCCGCGCCGTTTAGCGAGTACGTCGAGACCTTTACCGAGGAACAGGTGCGCGCCGAGACCGCTCGCTGCCTGGGCTGCGGCGCCTCGATCGTCGACCCCAACAAGTGCATCGGCTGCGGCCTGTGCACCACCAAGTGCGCGTTTGACGCCATCCATCTGGATCGCGACCGCCCCGAGTGCTCCACGATGGTCAAATACGAGCAAAAGCTCCCCAGCCTCGGCAAGTACGCTTTGAAGCGTGCGATCAAAATCAAATTTGGGAAGAAATAAAAAACGCAACAAACAAGAGAACGGCGTAGAGAACGGTTGGACAGCGAGCGAGTCCCAGGCGTGGCGAGGTGCCTTGAAAGAGGAGGGCATAGGGCTTTTGCCCATGCCCGACGATTGAAAGGCAGATCGTCCGTCTGGGGCTCGCGCAGCGTCAAGTCGACCGCCGTTCGTTAGAACGGCGGAAGAAAAAGTGCATGAATTAGGAATCGTCTATCACATCATTCGCGATGTCGAGAATGTGGCGCGCGCCAATGGCGTGAGTCGCGTTTCGAGCGTGACGCTGCTCCTGGGCGAGGTCTCGGGCGTCGTTCCCGATCTGCTGCTTGATGCTTGGCGCTGGGCGGCAGATAAAAAGCCTATCACGCAGGGCGCGGAGCTTATTGTGGAGCCTGTCGAGGCCGTGACGCATTGCGAGGCGTGCGGCTGCGACTACGCGACGGTCGAGCACGGCAAGACCTGCCCCCATTGCGGTAGCGGCGAGACCTATCTGCTGCAGGGCCAGGAGGTCATGATCAAGCAGATCGAGACCCCCGACGAGGACCCGACAGACGCTGCCCCCGACGGCCTATCCGATGCCCCCGATGCCGTCGACGCCGCCAACCCCCTCCACATCGCCTAACTTAGTCGTTGGGGACGTTCTTAAACGACTAGTCGAAAAAGAACGTCCCCAATGACTAGCCATTTAAGAACGTCCCCAATAACTACTTTGCTAGAGCATATCGCTCGCCATTAGTCAAGGCATAGCTGTTTAAACGAAATAGCCTCGGTCTCAGCACGTTTGCATCTGTTTAAAAGCGGTAATAATGACAGCATGCGCATATCCGTCGTGTAAGTATTGGTTGGGTATCAGTTATCAGCGGCAGATCAGCCAATGATGCTGGAATGTAATCAACTTGTAACAAATTAAGACGTTTAAACAAATAATGCTACCTTTTGCAGTTTTTCAAACAATTCTGCTGTATTTGCAGCTATACTCCATAACTGTCGTGTAGGAATTACGTAGACAAAAAGGAGGTTATGTGATGGTAAGTATTGTTCTTGCTAGCCATGGTGACTTGGCGGCTGGAATCAAGCAGACGGGCTCGATGGTCTTTGGCGATCAGCCGTCTGTAGCCGTGGTCTCGCTCGAGCCGAGCATGGGCCCCGACGACTTCCGAGCCAAGGTCGAGGAAGCAGTCGCTTCCTTCGAGGACCAGGAGCAGGTGCTCTTCCTCGTTGATCTGTGGGGCGGCACGCCCTTCAACCAGATCAGCGGTCTCATCGAGGGCCATGATTCCTGGGCTATCGTCACCGGTGTCAACCTGCCTATGCTCATCGAGGCATATTCGCAGCGCTTTGACGCAAAGAACACTGCACATGCGATCGCAAAACATCTCGTGACTGAGGCTAAGGCCGGCGTGCGCGTCAAGCCCGAGTCTCTGGAGCCCGAGGAGAAGAAGCCGGCTGCGGCCGCCGCTGCTCCTGCGGGTGCCATTCCTCCGGGAACGGTGATCGGCGACGGGCACATCAAGATCGCCCACGTCCGTATCGACACGCGTCTGCTGCATGGTCAGGTGGCCACCACGTGGACCAAGCAGATCAACCCCAACCGCATCATCGTGGTCTCCGACGGCGTTGCTCACGACGAGCTCCGCAAGACCATGATCGAGCAGGCTGCCCCTCCGGGAGTCCATGCCAACGTCGTGCCCATCAAGAAGATGGCCGAGGTCGTCAAGGACACGCGCTTTGGCGACACCAAGGCGATGCTGCTGTTCGAGAACCCGCAGGATCTGCTCAGGGCCATCGAGGCCGGCGTCGACATCAAGGAAGCCAACATCGGTTCCATGGCCCACTCCAAGGGCAAGGTCGTCGTCACTAACGCTGTCGCTATGGGCGATGACGACGTCAAGACCATCGAGGCTCTCAAGGCCAAGGGCGTCAAGTTCGAGGTCCGCAAGGTTCCTTCGGATTCCTCCGAGGATCTCGACGCCATGTTGAAGAAAGCAAAGGCCGAACTGGCCGCTCAAGCATAGTAAAGGAGGGTCCGATACATGTCTGCAATCACTATTCTGCTTGTTGCGATTGTCGCGTTGCTTGCCGGTATGGAAGGCATTCTGGATGAGTTCCAGTTCCATCAGCCGCTCGTGGCATGCACGCTTATCGGTCTCGTAACCGGTCACCTTCAGGAGGGCATCCTCCTGGGCGGTTCGCTCCAGATGATGGCCCTTGGCTGGGCTAACGTCGGCGCCGCCGTCGCGCCTGACGCCGCTCTGGCCTCGGTCGCTTCTTCGATCATCATGGTGCTCGCCCTCAACGGTGGCGCCACCGATTCGGCCAAGGCCGTTACCGCCGCCATCGCCGTCGCCGTCCCGCTGTCGGTCGCTGGTCTGTTCCTGACCATGATCTGCCGTACCCTGGCTACCGCTATGGTTCACGGCATGGACGCCTGCGCCGAGAAGGGCGACTTCGCCGGCATCGAGCGTTGGCAGTACGCCGGCATCCTCATGCAGGGTGTTCGTATCGCCATCCCGGCAGTACTTCTGTGCATCATCCCGGCCGAGGCTGTTACCAACGCGCTTAACGCTATGCCCGATTGGCTGTCCGGCGGCATGGCTGTCGGCGGCGGCATGGTCGCTTCCGTCGGTTACGCCATGGTCATCAACATGATGGCCACCAAGGAGACCTGGCCGTTCTTCATCCTCGGCTTTGTCCTTGCTGCCATCCCTCAGCTCACGCTGATCGCCCTTGGCCTCATCGGCATCTCTCTTGCCCTCATCTACCTTGGCCTTAAGGATCTGGCCAAGCAGGGTGGCGGCATGGGCGGTGGCTCCGGTGACCCGCTCGGCGACATTCTGAACGATTACGAGTAGGAGGGGAGTGATACATATGGCAGAGAACAAGATTCAGCTCACCAAGGCTGACCGTAAGAAGGTTTGCTTCCGTCATCAGTTCCTTCAGGGCTCGTGGAACTACGAGCGTATGCAGAACGGCGGCTGGTGCTTCGCAATGATCCCTGCGATCAAGAAGCTCTACACCAGCAAGGATGACCAGATTGCCGCTCTTAAGCGCCACCTGGAGTTCTATAACACCCACCCCTATGTTTCCGCCCCCGTCATTGGCGTTACCCTCGCCCTCGAGGAGGAGCGCGCCAACGGTGCTCCGATTGACGACGTCGCCATTCAGGGCGTCAAGGTCGGTATGATGGGCCCGCTCGCCGGCGTCGGCGACCCCGCCTTCTGGTTCACCCTTCGCCCGATTCTGGGCGCACTGGGCGCTTCCCTGGCCCTGTCCGGCAGCATCGCCGGTCCGCTGCTGTTCTTCTTCGCGTGGAACATCATCCGTTACGCCTTCCTGTGGTACACGCAGGAGTTTGGCTACAAGGTCGGCTCCTCCATCGCCAAGGACCTCTCCGGCGGTCTGATGGGCAAGGTCACCGAGGGTGCTTCCATCCTGGGTATGTTCATCATCGGCGCCCTTGTCGAGCGTTGGGTTTCCATCTCCTTTACCCCGGTCGTCTCCAAGGTCACGCAGTCTGCTGGCGCCTATATTGACTGGGCCAACCTGCCCGCCGGTTCTGAGGGCATCAAGCAGGCATTGACGATGTACAGCTCTGTCGGTGCCAACGCACTCGACCCGGTGAAGGTCACCACGCTTCAGGCCAACCTCGATCAGCTCATCCCCGGCCTTGCCGCCGTGTGCCTGACCCTTCTGGTCTGCAAGCTCCTCAAGAAGAAGGTCAGCCCGATCGTCATCATCCTGGCTCTCTTCGCCGTCGGCATCATCGGTCGCGTCTGCGGCTTCATGTAAGCACGCTTCGGCTTAAGACCGAGAGTTGCTAGGCAAGGGCTTTTGAGCCATTGAAACGGACCGCACCCGGTGGGTACACTGGATGCGGTCCGATTGTTTTTATTGGAGGGCGAGGCGCGTATGGCGCAATCTCAGAACAGCACGGTCGATCTGGCAACGCCGGCAACCTGCCTGATGGGGCTTACCAGTCACGGTAACGTGATGGTGGGAAATAAGGCGTTTGAGTACTATAACGAGCGTAATCCCGAGGATTATATCCAAATCCCGTGGGACGAGGTCGACTATATTGCCGCCGAGGTTTTGCGCGGCACCAAGAAGATTACGCGTTTTGCCATCTTTACCAAAGAGAATGGCCACTTTACGTTTTCGACGCGCAATGACAAGGAAACGCTTCGCGCGGTGCGTAAGTACATTGACGAGGACAGGCTCGTTCGTTCGCCCGACTTTATCGATGTGACGGCCAAGGGCGCCAAGAGCATCCCCTCCGTTATCAAAAACCTTTTCCACAAAGGCAACTAGTCATTAAAGAGCGCCCCCTCAAAGTGGGGCGCAGTCTCCCATGTGGCTCGATCGGGAAAGTGCATCCCAGTTCGAGCGTCGATTCCGGGATGTAGTTTCCGGAACGGGGTCGTTTGGGAAACCGTGTCCCGTTTCGAGCCGAAATTCTGGGTCACAGTTTCCCAGCGAGGTCTCATGGGGAAAGTCTGCCCCAGAATTTGCCTGGATAGTGGGACGCACGGTAGCGCACAGAGATGTGGTGTAAGAGGCGGGGCATGCCCCGCCTCCGCCCTTTCTTGAAAGGGAGGGGACACCGCCTAGAATTCGTCGTTGGAGTAATGAAGGTGACGAATGGAAGGAAAGGCGATGCCCCAAGAAGAGAGTGTACTGCGCCTCGGCCGCGACGAGGCCCTCGAGGCGGCGAGGCTTTGGCAGGAGTGCGGCGACGCGCGCGAGTTCGCGTGCAGGGTGCTGGGCAGCGTGATGAACGCGCTGATGGACTCCGAGGCCCAGCAGATGTGCGGCGCGAGCCGCAACGAGCGCAGCGACGGCAGGGAGAACAGCCGCAACGGCTACCGCCCCAGGTCGCTCAAGACCGCCGTGGGCGACGTGGAGCTCGAGATACCCAAGCTCAGGCACGGCACCTACTACCCCGAGGGCATGCTCGCGCGATGGTCGCGCGTCGACACCTCGGTGGCCGCCATCGTGCAGGAGATGTACGTGTGCGGCGTGTCCACCCGCAAGGTCGAGCGCGTGGCGTCCAAGCTGGGCATATCCTCGCTGTCGAGCTCGGAGGTCTCGAGCCTCTGCTCCGACCTCGACGCCGAGGTGGCGGAGTTCCGCCGCCGCGACCTGTCGGGCACGCCGTGCTGCTACCTGTGGCTCGACGCTACCTACATGAGCTGCAGGGTCGGCTCGTCGGTCGTCTCGCAGGGCGTCGTGACCGCGATCGGGCTGGGCGCCGACGGGCGCAAGCACTTCCTGGGCTGCGACGTGGTCGACACCGAGAGCGAGGACTCCTGGGCGGCATTCCTCGGCGGGCTGCGCGAGCGCGGGCTGGCCGGCGTTCGCCTCGTGGTCTCCGACAGCCACGCCGGGCTCGTGGCCGCCGTCTCGCGCCTGTTCCAGGGCTGCGCCTGGCAGCGCTGCGTGACGCACCTGCAGCGCAACCTCCAGAGCGCCTGCTCGGGCAGGCCCGAGGACTCCAAGGCGGCCGTCAGGGACCTCGTGCACGCCGCGGTCTACCAGGACGACCCCGACCTCGCGCGCTGCGTGTGGGCCGAGGCGGCGCCCTGGGTGGCGTCGGTGTCCGCCAGGGCCGGCGAGGTCTTCGAGCAGGCCGAGGACTCCGCGCTGGCGTTCACGGCCTTCCCCAGGGCGCACTGGGCCAAGCTCCGCACCAACAACGTCCAGGAGCGCGCCAACCGCGAGATCAAGCGCCGCTACAGGGTCGTGCAGTCCTTCCCCTCGAGGGAGTCGATGCTGCGCCTGACGTGCGCGAGCCTCATGGAGACCGAGGGACAGTGGTCCCAGCAGCGCGTGTTCTCCGAGGCCTCGGCCGCCGAGGGCTTCGCCGAGCCCGCGGACAGGCCGGCCCCGACAGAGGGGAGGCGCCGCGCGCTCGGGCGGCGCGCCAGGGAGATAGTGGACGAGATAGTCGAGAGGCGCGGTCTCAAGAAGGAGTAACATCGGGAATTGCAGCGACGGACCTCGGGACGCTCTTACACCACGTCTGCGCGCGCCACCTGATTATTTAATCCTCGCCCTATTTTCATCGTGCGTCACCGACTTTTTTGCACGTTGAGAATTGTTGCGCAACACATTTGGATTTTTCAGGCTTATCGTGGCCTCAGGCCATATTCACTTCTCGATTGAAAGGGGAAACCATGCCAAATATGAGAAAAATGAAATGGGGGGGGGCTTCTAATAGCCGGCCTGGCGCTGGCAGCTAGCCTTATTGTCGCGCCGCTGGACGCCTACGCTGCCGACGTCCCCACGCCGGAATTCAAAGAGACATATACGGTGGAAAGCGCTGAGAGTGCTGTGTGCCGATCTTTATCGGGGAAGTACATCGTCTTTAACGAGGATAATAATGGTGACCCAGGCGATTATGGAACGGTTTTAAACGTTGAAGACGGGACGCAGAAGCGTGTCAAAATGTCCCTCGAGAACAGCTGGGATGGTTACTGCTGCTTCTCTTCTGATGAAAAGACGTTATATGCGTACGACGAGGATAGCCTGTCGGTTACCGCCTATGATTTGAGCTCAAATAAATCAAAGACGTATAAACTTAATAGTTCCGTTATTGCGGATGGGCGGGCAGCGAGATTTCAGCTATCTGAAGATGGAAAATCATTTCTTTTTATATCAGGCTCTCAATCGATTCAGTTTTGCAAGTATGACTTCGAAAATGGGGAGATTGAAGAACAATTCGAAGTAGATGAAGACACTTGTGGTGTCGAATCTTCCTACGAAGTGAAAAGCGACGACTATTGGATGTCTTCGGATGGCATGTACGGCTACATAGTGTTCTATGGGTCTGAAGATGGCAATGATTGCAATAAAATAGTTACCTATGGCTTGGACACAGCTTCGATTGCCAATATCATTAGTGTTAAACCGGATGAGGAGGACAGCTACGATTGCGTCTATCCTTTGGGTCTGACGTTCTCTGGCGTTCCGATTTCTTCTAGCAAAGGCACCTATCTTAACAATGGCGCTTTGTTGTCGAAAAGCGGCGATATTATTAACGACTCTGTTTGCGTTCCCACGATGCCTTCTGGCGCAGGGGAGGTGAATGGCATTTGTTCGGTAAACTCCGATGGCTCGTTGGCTTTAATTTTGCAGGGCCGTATGAGTGATACTGCTGACTATTCCTTTGACGAGGTTTCAGTTTATGAGTGTGCCTCTGGTAAGCAAGGAGAAAAAGTTAAGCCGTCCAGTCTCATTAGCACTTATGGTTCATTGTCCAATGATGGCCAGTATGCGCTTGGAATTGATGCCGAAAACGATGGCAAGCTGATGTTGCTTGATCTAAATAAAAACGAAGCTTCTAAGTTTGCTTCAAAGAGCAAAAAACTTGCGGAGAAACTTTGGTTTGCCGGCGATGATTCGCTGATTTGCTGTATGAGTCCAGCTGAAAAAGGTATTCGGGTTGATGTGTACAAGTCGAACATTGCACGAAGCCCTCTTAAAACAGCGTCATCTGGAAAGGCAGAAGAGTCCTTCTTGCTCAGTCCTGTTATTGTCGGCGCAATTGTCGGTGCATTGGCTGTTGTTGTTATCGTCGTCGTTTTTGTTATCCGAAGGAAGATGGCGTCTTGCGTAGCTACTGATTCTCAGCCGACCTCTCTGGGATCTGCTTCCGACTCGCATATTAACCCTTCGCGCCAACAGGGCTCGCCTCGGTTTAGGGGTGAGCAGCAATTCCAGCAGGCTGCAACCTCTATGGAGGGGCCGCGCTTCTGTGCTTCGTGTGGCACTTCGCTTGTTCCCGATGCAAAGTTCTGTCCTCATTGCGGCACCCCGATAAAACGTTAACTGCGATACCGTGCCAACGTGCATAGTTAAATGAAATGCCCAGTTGATTGCATTATGAAAATGTAATCAACTGGGCCATTGTTTGGTGGCTTGCGCTGCTTTCCAGTCCCGTCTGTTTCGAAATGCATGACAGGAGACGGGGCTAAACCATCGATTATCGAATGATTGTCTTATCCCCGCCCCAGAAATAATATCTGCTAGTTGCGCTTGAGGTGGACGACGGTTTCGCAGTGGAAGGTTTGCGGGAATAGGTCGACCGGTGTGATCTTGACGGGGGAGAAGGTGCCTTCCTCGACAAAGCGCTTAAGGTCGCGCGCCAGGGTGGCAGGGTCGCAGCTCACATAGGCCACGTCGCGTGCGCTCGTGCTGGCGATGAGGTCGATGGCCTCGGGTGCCAAGCCTGCGCGCGGCGGATCGACCGCCAGGACATCGGCGTCCTGGTCGGGGAACTCGCGTACCGCGTCGCCGCCGATGACGTCGACGTTGTCGAGCTTGTTGATCTCCAGGTTGCGACGCAGGTCGCGCACGGCCGGACCGTAGGCCTCGACGGCGGCAACAAAGTCGCAGCGGCGGGCGAGCGGCAGGGTAAAGGTGCCGGCACCGCAGTATAGGTCCACGGCCAGCTCGTCTTCCTGCGGGTCGAGGGAGTCCATGACGAGCTCGATCAAAATCTCGGCACCCTTGGTGTTGACCTGGAAAAACGACGGGGCAGATAAGCGCATCTGGCCTTCGGCGATATTCTCGGTCCACGAGCCCTCGCCGGCGAGCATCTCGACTTTGGAGACACGGCGGGCTTTCTTTTCGCCCTTGCTCATTACACGCACTACGCTCGTGGGGTGTGCGGCGTCTGCCAGAACGCGCGAGACCTGTGAGCGCGGGAAGGAGCCTGTGGGCGTCCAAAGCGCGACCTCGAGCGCTTTGGTGCGGCGCGATGCACGAATGCCCACGCGTTCGAGCCCCAAGTCATGGCTGCCGCTTAGATAGTTGAGTGCGCCGACGACCGATTTGAGCGCCTTCGGGAAGCGCTTATCGAACAGCGGACACGTATCGACAGTCACGATTTTGCTGGGGTCGACACCGTGCATGCCAAGGCGCACGCGACCGTTGACGACGGTCGGTTCGAGCTCGATTTTATTGCGGTAGCCCCAGTCGTCCTTGGTGTGGCAGATGGGCTGTACCAACTCATCGACCTGCTCGGGAGCGAACTTGCCGATGCGTTCGAGCGTGGAGCGCAGGTTTTGCTCCTTGGCGGCGAGCTGCGCCGTGCGTGAGAGATTGCCCCACGAGCAGCCGCCGCAGATGCCCACGAAGGGGCAGGGAGGCTGGATGCGATCGGGGCTTGGCTCCAGAATCTCGGTGGTACGGGCGCGCATGAACGACTTGCCGTCCTGTACGACCTCGGCCTCGACGGTGTCGCCTGCCACGGCGCCCTGCACAAAGACGGCCTTGCCGTTGTCGGCGTGCGCCAGCCCGTCGGCGCCGTAGGTCATCGATTCTATAGTGAGCTTCATATCCCTGCCTGTCATTCGCGTTGTTCTCCGCACCATGGTAGCAGGGAAAAGCACCCCGCATCCGAGGCTTTCCTCAAATGCGGGGCGCTTCTACAAACTGCTTCTACAAACGACTATTTCGTCTTGCCGGTAATGAGCGTCTTAAGACCCAGGCCGATCAGGCCCAGGCCCATGCGCACGCGACCGGGGCGATGGCGCTCGATGGCCTTGGTCTTGCCGACGGGCTTCTTGCGACGGGCACTCGTCTCGGGTGCGGGCTTGGTGACCTGCGGCTCGGGCTGAGGTGCAGGTGCAGGCTCGGGCTCAATGACGGTCGCCTGGACCTTCTGAACCTTGGGCGTGGCCGGCTGCGACTCAGGAGCAGGGGCGGGCTTTGCCTCGGCGGCGGCCTCGGCGTTGTGATAGGCACGCTCCAGCAGGGCTTCCTGTGAGTTGAAGGGCTTCTCACCCTCTGCGCGCTCCACGGGGACCCAGGTGCCGTCGCTCGTGAGGCTGCGGGCCTTCACGTTGTCGCGCAGCTGCATACTCATGTATTCGTGCACCAGGGCGCGGCAGGTGGGGTCGAGCACGGGGAAGGCGATTTCCACGCGGTGCTCGGTGTTGCGCGTCATCATGTCGGCCGAGCTCAGATAGATCATGTCCGAGTCCACGCCAAAGGCGTAAACGCGCGCATGCTCCAAAAAGCGTCCGACGATAGAACGGACATGCACGTTCTCGGTCTTGCCCGGAACGCCCGGCTTGAGGCACGAGATGCCGCGGATGATCATGTCAACGCGGACTCCTGCGCACGATGCCTCGGCGATCTTGTCGATGACCTCGCGGTCGGTGAGCGAGTTGAGCTTAAAGAACACACGGGCGGGCTCGCCAGCGAGGGCGCGCTGGATCTCGCGATCCAGGCCGCGCATGATGAGCGGCTTGAGGCCCACGGGCGCCACGCCCAGGAAGCGGTAATCGCCGCGCAGGTTGCCCAGCGACAGGTTGCGGAAGAACAAGTTGGCGTCCTCGCCGATGCCGGGGTGGGCGGTCATGAGCATAAAGTCGCTGTAGAGCTTGGCCGTCTTCTCGTTAAAGTTGCCGGTGCCCAACAGCGTCAGGCGTGTAAGCGCCATGCCCTCGCGATAGGTGAGCTGGCAGATCTTGGAGTGGCACTTAAAGCCTTCGGAGCCGTAGATGACGGTGCAGCCTGCCTCTTCCAGACGCTCGGCCCACTCGATGTTGTTTTGCTCGTCGAAGCGGGCGCGGAGCTCCATGAGCACCGTGACCTCTTTGCCGTTCTCGGCGGCATCGATCAGCGACTCGCACAGGCGGCTCTGCTTGGCCACGCGGTAGAGCGTGATACGCAGCGAGATGCACTCGGGGTCGTAGGCTGCCTCGTGCACCAGATCCAGGAAGGGGTTCATAGCCTCATAGGGATAAAAGAGCAGCTTGTCGTGCTGAAGTACCTGCTCGCGGATGGAGCGGGTCATATCGATGGTGGGGTTGGGCTGCGGCTTAAACGGCGTAAAGAGGAGCTCGTTGCGCAGGTGCTCGGGAATCTTGCCCTCAATGCCAAAGACGTAGCCCAGGTTGAGCGGGATATCGCAGGTAAAGACCGAGCGACGCGAGAGCTCGAGCGCCTTGCGGATAGTCTTGAGCGTTGCTTTTTCGAGTGAGCCCGAGACGGCGAGTACTACCGGCTGCAGGCGCAGACGCTTCTTGAGGATGCGCTTCATGTGCTGACGGTAGTCCTCTTCCTCTTCGACGCCCTCGCCGTCCGGATCGATGTCGGCGTTGCGGGTGACGCGGATGAGCGCGCGGTCGAGTGGCTTATAGGAGCCAAAGCAGCTGTCCAGGCAGGCGAGGATGACGTCCTCGAGCAGAATGTAGGAGTAGGTGCCGGTGGGCGAGGGGATCTCGACCACGCGGTTCATCGAGGCGGGAATCTCGATCAGGCCCAGCAGACTTTCCTCGTCGGTGACGCCGTCCAAGCCGCAGGCCAGGTAGAGCGCGCCGTTGCGCAGGTTGGGGAAGGGGTGGCGCGGGTCGATCACCAGCGGCGAGATGACCGGCGACACGTAGGCCTGGAAGTAGCGGGTGACAAAGGTGCGCTCCTCGGGCGTAAGCGAATCGATGCGAGCGCGGTGAACGCCCAGGGCGTTGAGTTTGCCCTCGATGTTCTTAAAAATGGACTCCCAACGGGTAAGGAGCCCGGGCAGCTCTGCCATGACGGCATCGACCTGTTCGGAGGCGGTCATATTGCTCTTGTTGTCGACAGGTTGCTTTTTGAGCTCGGCCAGGTCGGACAGGCCACCCACGCGCACCATGAGGAACTCATCGAGGTTTGACTCGAAGATCGAGACGAACTTAAGGCGCTCGAACAGCGGCACGGACTCATCGAAGGCTTCGTCGAGCACACGGTTGTCAAAGCGCAGCCAGCTGAGCTCTCGGTTTTGCGTATACGAGAAGTCGCGCGGCGGTTTGCGCAGCTTTGCGGCGGCTTGCTTTTTTTCGATTTTGCTCGGCATATTCATCTGTCCGTTCAGTCCCCGTAGGGGACGGTAGCCTAACACTATTCTCTATTGTCTCAATTTAGTCGACTTGCGGCACGGACGCATTGTGCGAACGGTATCTTTACCTACTTCTAACGCTGATGAGTCGAAGTACTAACGCCCGGTGCTTTGATTAAGCGATCTATATCCTCACACAACTGGTGAGAATGTATGAATAAGAATGATAGCAAGCTGAATATAATCGAATGTAGGTCGAATCGAGGGCAAGCGTCATTTATATGCAGAAAACCGTTTTCACTATGCAATTTTGAATCATGGATAACTTTGAGTGTTTCGTCTTGAATTACTAGAAAAAAATAACGTTTACCTAGGAAAATCTGCTTTACGAAACTGAAGTGCATCATGGGGGAATCATATGCGATATACCGTTCATCGCACTTTGCTGACCGTTCGGGGGCGAGGTGGAATTGCGGGTGGTTTTTGGATATAACTAGAGCTGTCAGCAAGCAGCGTCCCATACGGAGGGGCGCTGATACATTCGGCCAGTAAGGCCCGAAAGAAAGGTAGGAGGCCATGACGAAAGGTCTGCACGTGCCTTCCGAGATCGGCAAGCTCAGGAAGGTCTGCCTGCACCGTCCCGGCGACGAGCTCCTCAACCTGCCGCCCGACGAGCTCGAGCGACTCCTGTTCGACGACGTCCCGTTCCTTGAGGTCGCGCAGCAGGAGCACGACACCTTCGCCCAGATCCTGAGGGACCAGGGCGTGGAGGTGCTCTACCTCGAGAACCTCGTCGCAGAGGTGTTCGACCAGGTCCCCGGCGCCCGCGCCGAGTTCACCGACCAGTACATCGCCGAGGCAGGCATCCGCGGCCAGCACATGCCGCAGATCGTCCGCGAGAAGCTGGACTCCATCGAGGACAACCTCGAGTTCGTCAAGAAGACCATGGCCGGCATGACCAAGGCCGAGATCGACATGCCCCTCACGGCGTCCACGACCCTCGACTCCCTGGTCAACTCCGAGTCCGAGTCCGACCTGATCATCGACCCGATGCCCAACCTCTACTTCACCCGCGACCCGTTCGCGGTCGTCGGCGAGGGCGTCAACCTCAACCGCATGTACTCGGTCACCCGCAACCGCGAGACCCTGTACGGCAAGTACGTCTTCAAGTACCACCCCGACTACAAGGACGTCTCCCTGTACTTCCGCCGCGACTGCCAGTTCCACACCGAGGGCGGCGACGTGCTGAACATCAACGAGAAGACCCTCGCCGTCGGCATCTCCCAGCGCACCCAGGCGGCCGCCATCGACGTCATGGCCCAGAACATCTTCTGGAACTCCGACTCCAAGGTCGAGCGCATCCTGGCCTTCGACATCCCCGTCTCGCGCGCCTTCATGCACCTCGACACGGTCTTCACCCAGATCGACGTCGATAAGTTCACGATCCACCCCGCCATCATGGGCACCCTGCGCGTCTACGAGCTGACCGCCGGCAAGAACCCGGGCGAGGTCAACATCCGCCTGATCGAGGACACCCTCGAGCACGTCCTGGAGGACGCCACCGGCGTCGACCAGGTCAAGCTGATCCCCTGCGGCGGCGGCGACCCGATCGCGGCCTCCCGCGAGCAGTGGAACGACGGCTCCAACACCCTGTGCGTCGAGCCCGGCAAGATCTGCGTCTACGCCCGCAACACCGTCACCAACGACGTGCTGTACAAGGAGGGCCTGGACCTTCTCGTCGTGCCCTCCGCCGAGCTCTCCCGCGGCCGTGGCGGCCCGCGCTGCATGAGCATGCCCTTCTGGCGCGAGGACCTCTAAGGTTTTCAAAGACCCGTACAGGTCTTAATACAAACATCTAGCTGACATTAGATGTCTCCCAATGGGACGGTGCGGTTCTTTCGCACCGTCCCATTCATGTTTATTGACGCTAAATTAAGATCAGATAAGGTGGCCATGGATATCAAGACAATTGGCGTTGAGGATTGGCTCAACGTTTGGGAGAAGAGTGCTACCTGGGATATCGCTCAGTCGACGATCTCGTCGCTGACCATGGGTGAGCTTCGCGCACTTGACGAGCAGGACGGTGCTACGTTCTACGAGCGCCTGGATCGCGAGAAGATGAACTACGGCTGGATCGAGGGTTCGCCGGAGTTTAAGGCCGAAGTCGCCAAGCTGTATCGTCGCGAGGTCAATCCCGATTACATTTTGCAGACCAATGGCTGTACGGGTGCTAACCTCAATGCCATCATGGCTGTTGTCGAGCCCGGCGATCACGTGATTGCCGAGTGGCCTACCTATGCGCCGCTCTATGAGATTCCGCGTACGCTCGGTGCCGAGGTCGAGTATTGGGAGCTTCGCGAGGAGCTCGGCTGGAAGCCCGATATCGAGGAGCTCAAGCGCCTGGTTCGGTCCACCACCAAGCTCATCTGCATCAACAACGCATCGAACCCCATCGGTACCGTGCTCGATGCCGATACACTCGGCCAGATTGCCGAGATCGCCCGTTCGGTGGGCGCCTACGTGCTGTGCGACGAGGTGTATCTGCCGCTCGAGAACACCGAGTCCTTTATATCGATGGCCGACGTGTACGAGAAGGCCATTGTCACCAACTCGGTGTCCAAGACCTATTCGACGCCTGCGGCTCGCGTGGGCTGGGTCGTGGCCGACGAAGAGGTCTCCAACCGCATCCGCACCTATCGTGACTACACCATGATCTGCGGCGGCGTGTTCAACGACGCCCTGGCGACCTACGTGCTCGAGCACAAGGATAAGATCCTTGAGCGCAACCGTAAGATCGTGTTTGGCAACCGTGATATCGCTCAGGCATGGATCGATACGCAGAGCCGCGTCTCTTGGACGGCGCCGCAGGGCGTATCCACCTCGTTTATCCAGCTGGATATTCCCGAGGACGATGAGGAGTTCTGCAAGCGCCTGTTGGCCGAGAGGGGAGTGCTGCTGGTTCCCGGCAGCCGCTTTGAGCTTCCCTGCGGCGCGCGTCTGGGCTACTGCGCGAGCGAAGACGTTCTTCGCGAGGGCCTGAGGCTTCTGGGCGAGGCGCTGACCGAGTTCGATCGCTAGCCACTTGAGGCTTTCGAGGGCCTAAACCTTACTGGGCCCTCGATGTACCGAATGCAGACCCGCTCCCTTTGGGGGAGCGGGTCTGTTTATCTTTACCGCCGAAAAAGTCAAGTTGTTACAAATAGGGACGCAAAACAGACGGGGTATCCGAGGGGCCGTATACTGAGCTTCCGGTGAACGGTATCCAACGTCTGGTAAACGGTAGCCTGGTTGCTAAAAATGAATAGGACGAACTTTTTTCTGAATAAAAATCAAAATGGTTGAGACATAGCAAGAATTGCGAATTCTATTCATACCTTTGCGTGAAATATGCAAATTGAGGGTGGTTCAAGAAAGATTAGTTCCAATTGATTTTCCGGTTAAAAAAGCGTTTAAGCACGTAGATACACTTTATTAAGTCAAAGTGTACCATGCGTGAAGTATATGTGTATGCCGTTCACCCCGTATAAAAAACCGTTCGGGGGCAAGGTGGAAGTATGGGCTGATTTTGGATATAAATATGTCGTCAGCAATAACGCCTCACACGGAGGGGCGCTAACGAATCGGCCCTGACAAGGGCCCGAAAGAAAGGTAGGAGGCCATGACGAAAGGTCTGCACGTGCCTTCCGAGA
>URZJ01000006.1 GCA_900552395.1 uncultured Collinsella sp.
GCATTGACCTTGAGCGCCAGCAGCTTGTTCTTCTCGTCCATGAGGTCGAGCACCTGCTTGTTCAGGCGGCCGATCTCGCGATAGAGCGCCTTGTTGGACGTGTCGTCGCGATGCAGGCGACGGTTGATGCGGTAGTGGTGGATCAGAATGGCCACGATCAGCACGGGGACTGCGATGAGCATGGCAAACAGAATGACCGCGCCGATCTTGCCCACCAGGTCAAACGTGGTGAAGTAGGTCATAAAGATGTTGAAGTACTCAACCCAGCCAAACACCAGCAGGTTAAGGATGGAGCTCACGACGGCAACGACGTTGTAGACGACCTTTGCCAGTAGCTCCCAGGCAAATCCCAGAAACTCACTCACCGTCGGTACCCTCCTGCTTGGTCGCGCTCATCGCCGCCTCGGCCTCGGCCTTCAGACGACGGGCTTCCTCGAGCTTGGCCTCGGCCTGGGCAAGCTGCTCGGCGGCGTTATCGGCCGTGACGGTAGTGTCACCCTTGCCCTCGGCGTCCACGATGGCAGCCGCGGCGGCCAGGCGGTCCTCCTCGGCCATAGCGCGCTTAAGGTTCATGCCCACCACGATGAGGTGATACACCTGGTAGATAAAGAACAGCAGCATGGGCAGCACGATCACAATGAGGAAGCCCATGGAGCTGGACAGGAAGTCCATGACCTTGCCCATCTGCGGCAGCGCGAACACGTACTTGCCCACGATATCGCCGTCGCTGATGATGTGCGTATCGGCCACGTCGTTGTTATCGCCCTTGGTGGTAAAGCTGCGCATGCCGTTGACCTCGTCGATGGCGGCGATGCGGTGCGTGTTGAGCGCGTACTCGTTGTCGATGATGGTATGGAACGTCACGATGTCGCCCACCTCGAGCTTGGAGGTGTCGCACTTTTTAATGACGATGAGGTCGCCCTTGTTAAACGTGGGCGCCATGGAGTCGGACTGTACGGCGAGCGGGGTGAAGCCGGCGATGTCCGAGACGCTGCCGTCCTCGCGCGTGGCGAGCGTGGTAAACGCGTACAGGGCCGCCACCAGGATGATGATCCACATGACGACGCTCAGTGCGATGGATGCGGCCTTTTTAACAGATTGCATGATGTCCCTTACTACCGTGTCTGACTAGGTCGTGCGCGGCCCGATGGCCGCCGTGCATATCTACTGTTCCTCGATGCCCTCAAAGCGCATCGAAACCGAATAGTTAGCTCCCTTTAGCATATTAGTGCAATTTTGGTCCGTTCCCTCGAGCCATATGCGAACGGTTACTGGCTTGTCCGTATCTTTTATTAGGTCGAACATGTCGCTGGCCGCGTTCGCTACTCCCGAGTCGAGCCCAAAGACGGTGGCCGAACCGGACGAGCCTCCGCCTCCGTTGGGGTTGTAGACCCAGGTGTGACCGTCGGCGGTAAAGCTCATGCGCATGGCGCTGGCCATGCCCTGCGTGTCGGAGCTAAATCGCGTGCCGGACGCGCCACCGTCGCCGTCCTGCCCGGTCAGGCGAACGCGCAGGTCCGTACTGCTCATAAAGTGCAGCGTGAACTCCAAGTAGGCGCCGGTCGCGGGATCGGCGGTGGAGCCGTCCTCGAAGGTAAAAGTCTGGTAGTCGCTCGTGGTGACGGGCTTGAGCCTGGATGCATCGATGTCCACGCCCTTTTCGCTGGCGATGCGTGCCGAGATCTGGTCGAAGCCCAGGCTGTGCACGTACTCTTCGAACGCGGCATGCTCGTCCAGGTCAAAGCGCAGCGAGCCGTCGGCGTTGGCGTCGATCATGAGCATACGGGTCTTGGCGCTATCGGCGATGGAGAACCAGGCGAACGTTGCCATGGCTATCGCCACCAGCGCAAACAGCACCAGCACCACGGTGGTGGTGAGCTTGCGGCGCAGGTCGGTGTCGGCGGGCGCGGCGGCGGTGGCGGGCTTGCCGGTGGCGGGCGTGCAGCTGGCGGCGGGTTGCTTACGCGTCATGGCTACTCACCGTCCAAGGTCGCAAAGAGCGCCAGGTGCAAGGTGCCCGGGTCTTGATGCAGGTAGTCGGCGCTATCGGGGTCGGTGCCCTCGATGTAGTAATAGATATCCAGACGATAGGTCTGGCCCAGCCCCAGCGTGGCAAGCGTGTTTTGCGGGCGCGTGGCCGTCTCGCTCGTGTCCAGCGTAAAGGCGGCGGGGTCCTGCGTCACGTTGGTACCGCAAGCGAGCTGGCCGTTTTGCCAGCCCAAAAGCATGCCCTCGGTATAGCCTGCCAGGCCCGCGGGGACGGTCGCGGGATGCTCGTCGCGATGGCCGCCGTCGGAGCTGTCGAGCTCAAAGATGTTGGCGGCAAGTACCTGGTTGCCGCTCGAGATCTTAATGCCCACACGGGCTGCGCGCAGCAGCTCGGCGTTGGCGTCCTGCGGGACCAGCGATTCGGCCAGATACAAGCTGACCTTACCCTTTACTTTGCTGGCGCCCGTTCCGGTAATGGTGGGGCGCAGATCGATCCAGCCGTGGTAGAACGCGGAGCCATTGTCTTTTGCCTGCTCAAATACCGTGGCATCGCCGGCCGAGTTGTTTTGCGCGCAGGCGGCAAAGCCGTTGAGGTCAAAGGTCGAGACTGGGTAGAGCGTCACGGCGCCATTCGCGCTGGAAGTCAGGGAAACGTCGCCCTGCTGCGACCAGCTGCCGCGATCGGCATCGCCCAGCTCTAGCACCAGCTTGGACGTGTCGCTGTGCACGCTCACCGAGTTGGTGTTGACCTTCATGTTGCTGGTAAACCAGGCGTAGGTCGCGGCGCCCAAAGTGGCGGCGAGCGCCACCATAACGAGCGCGATGTAGGCACGCGCGCGACGGGCGTGACGGCGGGCGGCGGCGCCCTCGAGGACCCGGCGATCGACGGACGCGCTGGAGGGGGCCGCGGAGCTAGCGCTCTGGGTTTTGGCCTTGCGGTTATCTGCTGGCATGTGCTTCTTGTCTTCCATGTCGCTTCGCCCCCCTTATGCCTTGGCCGCGGCAAAGGCAAGCTGCAGCACCACATCGCGAGCCTGAGCCTCGTCGATGCATTGGGCGTCGCAGCCTTCCATGTACACAACGTAGCGAACGCTTGCCACCTCGTTGGCGGCCAGCGTGCAGATGGGCGTGGCGCCTGCGCGCGCTGTGGGCGTGTCGCCGGCGCCGTCCATGCTGTAGGCGCTTATGGCGCGTGCGGGATCGGCGGTGTAGGTCCAGCCCGAGGCGCCCGCCGCCACGACCACGCCGTCTTGCGCGGTGGTGCGCCTGCTGGTGGCGCCCGCGGTGCTGCCCAGGTCGTCGCAGGTAAAGATGTGCGTCTGCGTACCCGACTGGGTCGTGATCACAAGCCCCAGGCGCAGTGCGGCCAGCAGCTGTGGGTCGCTCGTCACACTCATCTGACCCGGATGCAGGTACACGTTGAGGGCGCTGTCGCCGCCCTTAAGGTACAGCGTGCCCGAAAGGGCATAGTCGTCCAGCTGCGCGGTGCAGTCGGCGTAGTCGGTCGTGATGCCCGCGGCGTTTTGGAACGTGCCGCGCCAAAAGCGGGAAAGGTCCGACGTCGAGATGGGATAGAGCGTCTTGTCGGCGTCGGCAAGCGTGGCCGTCGTGTCCCAGGGCCCGTTGGCCGAAAGGCCAATCTGCAGGTCGGAGCCCTCGTCACTTACCGTATGCGCCACGGGCGTCACGTTGGTGTAGCGCGAGTTGCTAAACCAGGCGTAGGTGGCGGCGCTCAAGGCAGCTACCAGCACCAGCATCCATGCGGCCGCAGCAACCATGCGGCGGCGCGAGCTTAGGATGTCTTTGATGTTCGATGTACTCATCCCCGGCCCCCTTACGAACGCTTGCCGGCAAAGCGCAGCGCCAGCGATTGCAGACTGGTGGCGGCTAGGTTGTTGGTGCAGTCGGGGTCGCAGCCTTCCAGCCACACGTACACATCCACGCGCACAGGCGTGCTGCGGTTGGCGCCCTTGGCAGCGGCGGGCAGGCTGCAGATCTTGGTCGTAGCCTCCTTGAGGCTCACGATGCCGGTGTCTTCGTTGTAGTCGCAGAAGTTTGCGCTAGTCAGCTGGTCAAAATGAACCGTGGCGCCATTGGAGCGGGTGCTGTCGAGCACCAGGTGATTCTGCTCGTTCTCGCCGGCATCCTTGCCGTCGAGCGTGTTGTAGCGCGCCTGGGGATTGCGCTCGCCTGAGACCTCAAAGACATACTGCCCCGTAACGGTGTCGCCCTGCCCCGGAGCATAGGTAACCAGGCCCACGCGCAGGGCGGTGGAGATGGGGTTTGCCGGGTCCTGCTCGGTAAAGTCGATGCCCGACAGGTACACGTCGGTCGCGGCCGAATTGGTAGCCAGGTACAGGGAGGTCTTGTAGTAGTCGGAGTGCTCGGCGGCGCCAAACATGCTGGCAAAGAGCGAGTCCTGGGTGGTTCCGCCGGTAAAGCCCGTTACCTTTTGGAAGCCGTTGAGCACGTTGTCGGTCGAGACGGGATCGAGCAGGCCCGAAAAGCTCAGGCCGGCGTTGGTCTTGTATTCGCCGTCGTACTCGTTGGAGATGAGGAAGGTCACGCCCGTGCCCGCGGCCATCTTGACATCGGTGATGTGGCGGTTGGCGTTGTAGATGTACCAGGCATATGTTACGGCTCCGGCAGCAGCAAGGGCCACCAGCAACGTGGCGAGCATGCGATTGAACTGTTTTCGCAGTGAGCGCGCGTCCGACATGCCCCTCCCCCAGATGCCGCATCGTAAACTACCTGGACACCATTTGCCCATAATGGGAATATTTTACGCGAATGTGCAGTTCATCGGGGGTACAAACGCGACTTTTCGCGTACTGCTCGCACCGGATCGGGGGCCGATAGGGTCGCAAGTTGCCACTTTTTAAAAAATAGTTCTTGCCAGTGGGCGGGAGCTCCGTTATATTATTCCCTGCGCACTCGCGCACCCTTGATCGGGCGTTTAGCTCAGGGGGAGAGCGCTTCCCTGACACGGAAGAGGTCAGAAGTTCAAATCTTCTAACGCCCACCAAATGTTCGCAGCTCAGAGGCTTCGCCTCTGAGCTGTTTTGTTTTACGCCGCCAAGACAAAAGGACGCCGCTGCAGCCAAACCGCCCAAACAGCCCCGGTGATTGCCCCGATCAGGCGCGGTTGGGTCTCGCAGCCATATATAAATAACCCCCTATAAAGTGAGGTTTAATACTTTTCCCAGAAGTGAACGAGCTTATTTGGACCCCCGGAGCATCCACACTTTTTGACGTTAAAACCGCAGGATTCCAGCAGCAAAACCGCAGGAAACAAGCCCCTAAAAGTGTCGATGTTTCGGGGGTCCATTCTGACTCGTTCACTTCTCGGGAAAAGTATTAAACCTGGATATATGGCCGCTAATTCTAACCCCCTGTTACCGCCCCTACCAATACTGATGCGCATCGATAACGGCTTGCCAGAGCCAAAATCGCTTCGTTTCGGCACGCGCATGGGCAAAATATCGCTGCTCTGCACTCATCGCCTTGTTAAAGATGGGGCGCTTATTCCGATGCAGCTTCCGTCGGATGCGTTCGCACAGCCGAACGAGCTTGTCGTAGTCAATTGCTTGGTCGGTTGTCACCGTAAAATACGCTACTCCCTCAAGCAGTTCCAACTCGTTGCGGCGCTCGACATCCTTGTGGATCTTCTCGCGGCCGTCATGAATGGCATCGCTGTCGTAGTCGACCATCGCGGTCAGCACCTCTGGCAGCAGCCCGGCCTTTACTTTATCCCTGCCCACCTCGACTTTAGCCGTAAGCGTAATGTCGGGCGTGCGCTCCAACACGCGCAGTTTGCGCTCGCGCCCATCGTTGAGTCCATCGCGAATGAAAGCCTTCTTGTTGAGCTCGGCCTTGCCCAATGCATACCCGCCGTAGCGCGCAGGCAGCGACATAAACATGCACAGCCCCGACTCCCTCGGAGAGCGCGATCCCTCGATCACATACGCAAGCAGCGCCTTTGCCTTCGCGAGACCCCTTACCTTTGGGGACGCCTCGATATACGCCGCAATGAGCTCCTTCGTCGTGAGCCTGCCATCGCGCATGCCCCCATCCCTGCTTGTCACCCCGCCGGGAGCAAGGTTGTCCAGCCGATAGTCCGATGTCATGGCATAGCCGGCATAGATGGCCTCGGCTGCAGAGCCGTCGTGCGCAGCCTGCACAAACGCCAGCTCGGGAGCGCACACGTACGCATCCAGGCCGCCCATCCAGTGGCCCAGCGAGATAAACGAACCCGCCGGGAGCTCGTTGGTGCAGAGATGCGTCTTAACATGTTTGCTCCGCCGACGGTCGGCGCGCGACGGCACCAGCAAATCCAGCGTTTCGACCCCTAAATCATAGCGATCGATAAACTCCTGCGCCTCTTGGTCCAAGAGCGCGCAGGCGCCCGCAATCGACACGACCTCTGGTTCCGAATCCCCAAATCGAGGGTTCGGAATGTGCGCCAAAAGCGCCAACGCAGCGTTATGTGAAACGATAAAGTAGCTCATGGCGCGAAGATAACACGCGCGTCGGCGGCCGCCGGCGGTCCTGGTAAGTTTTCGGCAAACGACCGGCGGTTTTTTGCCGCAGCGCGTCCAAAGTGTTCATTCGTCGACGTCTAGCTGCAAATCCGTCAAGCTTTTGGCAAGGTTGCCGCTCAACTGACCAAAAGCTGACCATTTGCTTGCCCATTTACTTGACGGCACGACCTCGCCAAAATGCTCCGCGACTTCTCGGACGGTCGAAATGCTCGTTTAGCGACCACACACCCAGCGCTGGGGTATCCTTGGAGCACATGCACTGCAAGTCGCACAAAGGAGCCGCCATGCGCACCGAGCTCGATGTTCCCTTTTCGCACAAAGACCAGGCCAAGGCCCTGGGCGCCAAGTGGGACCGGGTCAAGAAGATCTGGTACGTGCCCGACGGCATCAACCCCGAGCCCTTTGCCGCGTGGCTGCCCGGCGTTGATCGCTCCGACCCCAGCGCGCCCTACATCTACCTGGTGCTGGGCAAGCGCGAATGTTGGAAGTGTCACGAGCAGACGACGGTCGCAGCCTTTGGCATTCCGTATCGGGTGGCCGAGGACTCGGGCAGCAAGGCTGCGCCCGGCGCAATACCCGCTGTGGACGACGCGGGCCACATCGCGATCGACACCGCCCGCGCCAACGCCATAGCCATCGTCCCCGCGCTGGGCTGCGTGCCGGCCGAAATTCGCGACTACCTGCGCGAGCGCTGCGGCTACAAGCCCGTAACGTCGCGCACCACCAAGACCGTATCGCTCGCTAGCACCTGCACCGCCTGCGGCGCGCTGCAAGGCAGCCATTACCTGTTCGAGGAGCCCACGTCGCCGTTTGCACTCACGGCCATCAACAAGCTGCCCGCGCTGGAGTTCGTGCGCGTGGAAGTCGCCGGCGTCTACGGCATCCCCGACAGTCAGGACAACTTTGACCAGGCGCTCTTCACCTGGGCACGTGACCACCACACCCAGTTCCACAAAACCCTGTGCGAGGGAATTTACCTGTGGGGCATCTTATAAGGCAGAAACGCCCGAGCGTGGAAAATCTCCCGTTTTTGACAGCTTTTCAGCCCAAAATCGTCCGATAATCCACGCTCAATTTTCAATCGTCCAACAATCCTCGCTCATCAGCAGGCAACTAGACATCCGCCTCGTCATAGGTAATGGTGCATCCGCAGGTTGGGCATTGCTGAGGATAGACCGGAAGACGTAGGCCCGTCCGAGCCCGCGGGTCGGCAGCGTGCTTGTCGCGGGTGTCGATGAAGCTGATGTCTAGGCATGGGAGGTCTGCACCGCAGCGGGAACAGGGCAAACAGATTTGGCTGCAACTAGCCTCGACGAGCGGAAACAAGCTCCGGTCCATTAACGCTCGCGGTAGGTTTCCGTACACGCCTCGCGCGATATCGCTTCGCCATCCCATGGTCTCCCCTTTCCCGTTTTAACCGTTGAGGAGAGGATGGCAGGATCGTGCAGCTCTCGATGCGGCGCAGCGCGATCCGATCAATCGACATGATTGGGTTGCGACGGGCCGCACCTAACTAATACGGAGCAACGGCTTCCGCCCGACGTCGCGATTCCGAGAAATCGAACTCGGCTCGATGCGCCTCGAGGAATCGAGCGTTGGGTCGCAAGCGATGCTCGTCCGGCTCGCGCAGCACCGAGCCTGCAAACGTCGCATATTCCGTATGTCGCAGAAGGTACGACCCGCAAAGTTGATAGTCGCCGCGTACCAGCTCAAACGAAATCAGATGAGCGTCGAACAGCGAGTGCAGGTCGCGGCGCAGCAGGATACCGTTGCTGACAACCTGCGACTTGGGACCCGAGTAGTTCTCGATATGCGCAGCTTCGAGCGCTTCGTCGACATTGCAACCCGAGACGGCGCATCGACCGGTATAGGCCTCAAAGAGCTGCGTGCGGAAACGCTGCTGGCCGATTCGCTCGCGACGCAGCGCATAGCGAACCTTTTCATCGTCGCTCGCCGGAGCGCCGGAAAACTCCGCCGCAATCGGAGCGTCCTTCATGTAGCTCATATCGGGGAAGAAACGCGCGTCGGGTCCACCCTTGTGAACGGGGCCATGCAGCACAAACCAGCTGTTCTCCGGCTCGTAACGCTCAACGAACGCTAGGCCCAGCACCTTGTAGCCAGCGCTCGTTGCAAAGAACACGCCAACGGGAACGCCGCACTCCATGCAGTTGATCATCTTTTGGTTGTAGTCCTGGTCGCGCCAGTTTTCGACCGAAGCACTTTGCGACGAGTACTTGAGCACCCAGGTGCCATCCTCAAGATAGAGCGGCGGAACATCGGGGTAGGCGCCGCGCTTTGAGTTGTGCACCGAAAGGGCGAAGGTCTTCTCACGCGGATGCTTAACGCGCCGGCGACCAGGCCAAAAGATGCCCGAGTCGCGCGACACCGGAAAGAGTTCGGAATCAATCGTCAGACGAAAGGGATATTGAGGGCTATCGGCATTGGTGCGATGCGGAAGCTTGTCCCACAAGCCGCCACGCTGCTCCTCGCGCAAGAACCACTCCCAAGCCTGGACATATTCGGACGGCACAAAGCTGCAAGCGCGGTCGAAACTCGGCCGAGCAATCAGCGGAACACTAGAAGCGATGCCGTCCATAAGGAACCTCCAGGAAGAACAGTTCCTCACATTATCGCCGACCCCGAGCGATATGCGACAAAGTGCTTCCAGCGGACAGCCACAAAAAAAGGGGCCGCTTCAATCGAAGCGGCCCCTTTAGGCAGTTTAATTGTTGTCTTGCCTCTACTTAGAGTCAGGCACGATGCCGACCAGGCTAACCGTTACATCGAAGGTCGGACTTCCTTCACCAACATCGAGGCCGGACATGTTCTGACAATCGCTGTCAGTGCCTTCCATCCAAATGACAACCTTGAAGTTTGTCCCGCTGTAACCAACATGAGCGAGCATCTGAGCGTCGCCCGTCGGCTTTACGTAGGAGTCACCGCTTCCAGTTGCTCCCCAGTTTTTACTGTTCTGGTCAATCATATTGCCACCGCACACATGGGCATAGGACGGCGCCATGGTCACCGAGAGGCTGTCGGGATTCACGCAACTCCAGCCTTCGGTAGCAGAAACATCGTTTCCCTTGCCTGTCGGAAGGACCGGAGCATAAACAACCTTGAGCTCGTCATTAATCAGCAGACCAACACGAAGGCTGCCTTTGATTTTGTCAAACCAATCTTTCGAAGCGCCTTCCGACGCAGTCACAACAACGGGACCGTTCGAGCTGCTGTTGTCGAGATAGACGTCAGCCTCGCCAGTCTGGTTAATCGTGTAGAGCGTATATTCCGCCATCGTATAGGCGTAATAAGTCTCGGTATCTCCCTTGAGCGTATAGGAACCCTCAAGCTGCTTAGAAATCGTTGCCTTCTGGTAACCACTCACATCTGTACCATTCCATGATTTTGGTACAAACCAGCTATGGGCATCGTCCGTGGAAGACGGACTGATCTCATGGCCAGTGCTTGCGGCGGTCGTCTGATGATCGCTACCGTCATGAATGGCATTTGGGCCGGACGCAATTTGGAGGACCATGCCGTTTGCCTGGGCGCTAACGGTACTGGTGGTGCCGTCAACCTTTGTGTTTGAAACGAACCAGGCATACGTTGCAGAGCCAAGCGCAACCGCTGCCATAACGACTGACAAGGCTGCGATCGCAAGCTGCTTTTTCATCTGCTTAACGCTCAACGGAAATCCTCCTCTCTAAAGAAAAAGGCGGGGGACACCTCTCCCCCGCCTTGTTTAGCTGCTTATCCCGCTAGTTCTTATCGGTCTGAGTAGAGGTAGCAGTGAAGACAACGTTAATGCGCTTGGAAGCCGTCTTCAGATTCTCAAGATTGTTCGTAAAGACCTGAGCATCGTCACCATCGTAGAAGACATACATTTCAACGGTTGTCTCATCCTCGCCAATCTTATCGGCAAGCTTATGCGTGGTGTCAGAAGAGGAGACAATGCCGTCCTTATTGCAAAGCACCCAGTTCGTCCCGCTCATGACCAGCACGCGAAGCGCAGAATCAAATTTATCATTATCGCCTGTGGCACCCGTAATTTTGGCCGAATCAACTACAAGATTGGTGAGCTCAGCGCCCTTTGAGCCAACATAAAAGGTGTTCTTTACGGCATACTTTCCAGTAACCGCGGCGGCAGGCGTGCCGGCAGCGTCGGCGCCCTGAGCAGGAACAAGCTTGACGGTATTGTCGACCTTCAAGCCATCAGTCGCACTGGTACCGAATGCCGTATAGAAGTTAGCCAGCGTATCGTACGGAGTCGTGTCGGCGCCATTTGCCCAATGAGCCGGATAAAGCGGCGTGTTCGCAACAGAAGAATCATCCGTGCGAAGATCCTTAGACGGTTCATTCTCATCACGAATATACATGAACGCAGAGTTCGACTGAGCAGAAATCTTACTGGTCGTTGCGTCGACCTTGTTGTTGCTCACAAACCATGCGAACGTGGCAGAGCCCAGTGCTACGGCTGCTACCAGCACCATGGCGATGGCGGCGCCCATCTGCTTCTTTAATGCCTTGGTATCCATACGGACCCCTTTCTTTCCCCATTCATCCCAGATGACCCTCGAGAAGCCCGGAAGGGGAGCCCGCGCTTTCGTGTTGGATGTTGCTTGCCCATCCTTTAGACATGGAATTGAGAATACCATAATTCTTACGATTTCCTTATGAGTTTTCGGCAGCCTACATTCCGGCAGATTCATAGGTCTACCTCTGGTTATATGCGGTGCTACATGAACATCGTTTACCTTATTTGATCTCTCTCCCGCGCAGTCATAAGCCCCTCTTAAGCCTTGCGACCGCAGCGCCATGCCAACGCACACATTCGCCCTCCGCCGAGCTTCGCCCTAGCCCTTCCCCACCCGCTATACTGATGTAGCACGTGTAATTTCTGCCTGCTTATGCGGGCTATTTGCCGGGAGGACTCTATGGCTGCCGCCAATCAACCCAAGGGAAGCGTTTCTACCGGATCGATCAAGCCGGTGACGCGCAAAGCCGTTCGTTGTCAGCGCGAAGTTGCCTGGCTGGTCACGCAAGCGGCCGGTAAGCTCGTCGCCACCACCGACGACGTCAACGCGCCCACACCCAGCTTTGTGCTGGCGGCGGCGTTGTCATATGCCCGTGAGCAGGAGCAGACCGCCCGGGACCGTGGCGCCGCGATCGACTACAAGGCCGTCATGGGCTCCGACCTCGCGAGCTTTTGTGCGGCCGCGGGGCTGCCCGCAGCGCCCAACGCGCTTTCGGACGCGGGCTACATGTTCACGCTCTCGGGCGCGGATCTGATCCGCGACATCTATGCCTACTGCGGCGACCTGGGCGAGCGCATGAGAGATCCGGTGCAGGTCAAACCGGGCTACGCGATCAAGCTCGCGTTGCGGTTGTTCTTGCTGGACGACGCCGCTGGCAACGGCGCTACCTCCGCCGACAACGCCTCCGCATAACAAAAGCGCCGGGTCGGGAAATCACTCCCGGCCCGGCGCTTCTTCGTTCTACTTGTCCCCGTCCCCCGCGGGCGAGTTCTTTTGGTTGCGACGGTTACTCCAGGTCACGTTGTGTTCCTTGTAGTAATCGGGCGCCTCGTTGCCGCTCGCGCTAATGGGGTCGTTGCCGGTCAGGGTGTCGGCAATATCCTGCACGAATTTAATGAACAGGCTCGAGTCGTCGGTCTCGGACGAATCAAAGTCAAAGCCAAACTCCACCGCACCGCCGATGATCTTGTCCACGCACTCCGGGTCGTCGCCGTCCAGCCAAATGACCACGGTGTACTTGTCCACATCGCCCACGCGAAAGTTCTTGTGGCTAATGGTCGTCACCACGTCCTTGGACGCAAACGGCTCGGTGTTGGGCTCGGGGCTGCCGTCGGCCGTTGCCGCCGCATAGGTGGTGGGCTCGCCGTTGCGGTACACCCGCACGCGCGCCGCCTTCTCCACGCCCTTGCTGGCGCTGACCACCTTGAGCTTGGCGCTGTAGCCCAGATCGGTCTTGCCGGCGTTGCGGATATAGAAGGTGTACGCCACATAGTTCTTGCCGTTGTGGCTGCCGTCGATGTTATCCAGGTTGTCGGGCAGGTCGTCGGCAGCGATATTGGTGCCGTTGTCCACGGCGTCGGCCGCCAGGCGCGCGGTGGCGTTGTTAAAGTCGCCATTGTCGGCAATGGCCACGCCGCGGCGGAACAGCTCCAGGCGGTTGAGGTTGATGGTGAAGTTACCCATGTTTTCCTGCATAAACGACAGGGCAAACAGCACGCCAAAGGCAAGCGCCAGCACCACGAGGGCTTTTTGTAGCTTGTCCATGCGCAGCAGCGCCGTGCCGATGCGCTCCATGCGGCGCTTGGGCATGTACATGGACACGACCGCGTCGGGGTCGATGTCGTCGAGGTCCTGGTCGGCCAGCGCCTGCTCCAGCTCCTCGATGCGCACCACGCCGCGCAAGTCGCGCTTGGGCTTGCGCTTGGGTTTGGGTTTGGGCTTGGACTTGGGCTTGCCGAAGCGCTTGCGGGAGGCGGGGGGCTGGTCGGGCGCGGAGTCCTCGCCGGGCGCGTCCTCGGCGTTAGCGCCGGGAGCGTCCTGTAGCGCGTCCTCGGCTTGGTCCTCGGTCAAACCCTCGGCCAAATCCTCGGCAGCTTGATCTTTGTTGTCGTTACGCTTGAACAGAGCCATGGCGATCAGATCTTATATTTCGTGCGAATGTAGCCGACGTATTCTTTGACGAGCTCGCGCTCCATGTCGTCGGCGTAGCGGAACTGCAGGCCGCAGACGTTGCGGTACAGGCTGCCCTTGGGCGCGCGGCGCACCCAGCACACGATGCCCAGCTGCTCGGGCAGCTCGTGGCGCTCGCCCTGCAGGCGGATCGTGGGCATTTGCACGGCCAGGGCCTCGCCCACGTCGGGATAATCGTTGAGGTAGACGGCCAGGCCGCCGGCCGAGACGTCGATGGTCATGGCGTCCTCGGGCTCGGAGGCGGCCGCGTTGTCGCGCTGGTAGGTAAGGCGCATGGCGACCTTAAAACGCTCGTCGCGGCGCTTGACAAAGGTGCGCTGCTCGGCGACTTTGCGCATTTTCCAGTAGGTGCGGATGCCTTTTTTCTCGACTGCCTCGGGATAGCCGGCGAGCACGAACGTCTCCTCGCCCACTTTGTATTGCAGCAGCAGCTTTTGGTTTTCGTCCATGATGAGCGGCTTGCCGGCGAGCATGGGCGCGCTCATAAGGAAGTACGCGTCGTCCAGGTTCTCTTTGTACGTGGCGAGCATGTTGAAGTCGGTTTTTTGGCCCATGGGCACGTCGAATGCCACCTGAAGCTTGGTCCCCGGCGTTATCTGTTGCTCTGCCATGTTGTCTCCCCCAGTCGCGGGCGCCGATATCATCGTCGTGCGCGATGCACATTGGGCTATTGTACCTGCTTTGCCGCAGGTTTCGATGTGCAGCGCGTGAAATGGCGGGATGCAGGGCGCGGGTGAACGCGCAGCTGCTCCGCGCGCGGCATTAATCTGACAGCGATGCATGCCCCCGACAGTCCGTCTGTCTATCTCTCAGCCATCTCTCATTTATCTCTCAGCTTAGAGATGAGTGAGAGATGAGAGACAAAAATGCCGTTATCGGTTCAAGCAAATCACGTTCGCGCAGGTAAACTCATGTATACGGGAACTTTGACTCGATCCCTAGCCACCTTGCAGCATTGTTATCTCTCATATTTATCTCTCGTCTTTAATCTATCTCTCGTGTTAGTGACGAATGAGAGACGAGAGATGCGTGAGTGATGCATGAGCGTGGATTATTGGACGGTCGGAAAATCCCTCAAACAAAAAACGGGGTCGGCCTTACGCCGAGCCCCGTTTTCAAACGGTCAGTTAGTTATCCAACGCGCGAGCATAGCAGTCAACATTACGCCGCCGCGAACACTCCCAAGCCCGTTCCGATGATGCAGATTGCGAAGATGCCCAAGATGATCCAAATGGTCTTGACGCCCTTTTTATAGAGGGCAACGCAAGCGAACGTTGCCAGCAAGGGCAGCAGACCGGGGAAGATCGAATCGAACAGATCCTGCAGGACAATCTCCGAACCACCCACGTCAAAGGTCAAAGCCGTGGACAGCGAGACCTGTGCCGCAATCATGGCGCCGATAACGGTCATTCCGAGGACACCGGCAGCATGCGTCATGCGAGACATAAGGTTGCTCTCTTCGGACTGCTGCAAAAACTTGGTTCCCAAGTCGTAACCCAGATGGGCGGCGACGATACGCGTTGCAAAGTTAATCACGGAGTAGATGAGCGCGTACACGATGGGGCCGAGCGGGTTGCCCGTCGAAGCGATGCCAATACCAATGCCGGCGGCAACCACGCGGAACGTACCCCAGTAGAACGAATCGCCGATGCCGGAAAGCGGTCCCATGAGGCCGACCTTCATGGCGTTAATCGAGGACGTGTCGAAGTTCTTATCGGCAGCCGCCTGCTCTTCCATCGAAACCGTTAGGCCGGCTACAAACGGAAGCACATGAGGCGTGATGTTAAAGAACTCGGTATGGCGATCGAGCGCCGCATAGTAATCGTCGTCGTTGGGATAGATCTTTCGCAGGGGCTTCTGAATGGTGTACATGAAGCCCATTGCCATCATCTTGTCGTACGACTGCGAGCACTGGCTCGTAAACTGGCGAAGGAACATGCTCCGATACATATCGGGAGTCATAATCGCGTCCTTCTTGGCCTCTTTGAGGTCGGTGTTCTGGATAGCCATTAGAAGTCCTCCTCTTCATCTGCAGCAACCGTCTGCGGACCGGACGAGCCCTCGCGGAAGGCCAGGAGCAGCGCGACGCAAATGGCAGCTGCGGCGACGCCGACCACGTCCATCTTGAGATAGATGACCATAATGAAGCCCAGGAACAGCCAGGGAAGGAGCTTGTTATCGCCCATGGTCCTGATAAGAAGTGCGAAGCCGATGCAGACCATGACGCCGGATGCAACGTTGAGGCCGTCCATCACAAACTGCGGAATCGCGTTGAGCGCATTGTTGATGAGGTCGGCACCAAAGAACAGTGAGCCAAACACCAGCAGTGCAGACGGAATGCCAATCGACAGCGGCACGATAGTCAGATGGTACAGATTCGCCTTGGCAAGATCGCGATTTGCCAGAGCGGTCTCAATCTTCTTGCAGGCAAAGGCACCCGGAACGGCGTAGCAGAAGTTGCGCCACACCTGAAGGAAGACGGAGACGGGAAGGGCGAGCGCGACGGCAGTTGCCGTGCCCGTACCCGTAATGACGGCAAACGCGCAGCCAAGCACGCCGGAGGCATAGACCTCGGGAGGAACCGCCGCGCCGACCATGATGGCGCCCATGAACATGGACTCCAAAGCAGCGCCGACGATAACGCCCTGCTGGACATCGCCAAGGATCAAGCCGACAAACAGGCTCGTAAACAGCGGACGACCAAGCATCGTAATGCCAAATAATTGCTCGTCCATGGACGCAATAAATGCGACCAGTGCAACTAGAAGATACTGGACAACCATTTCGATCAACCCCAGAAATAGGTCTGCAGGCGAGGCATTCTGCGCAGCTCGCCTGCAGACAACCGCAGCAATTTGAGAGGATTAGTAGTTCATCTGGTGATAGTAACGACGCGTGGTGAGCGGGTGGTTACGGACGTGCTCGAGATGGCAGCTCAGACGCTCGGTGATGGTGTAGGTGACCATCGGGGAGACGATCTTGCGGAACTCGGGGTCGCTGAACGGCAGCTCGACCTCGGCGGTGTCAAACTTGTTCACGCGGACGTTGACGCCCTTCTCGTCGGCGAGCATGTGAGTGAAGTTGTCCACGCGGTCCATAAGCTTACGGGTGTCGTCCTCGCCGTAGAGCATGATGAGGCTCGTGCCCTCCTCGCACAGCTCGATGGTGCCGTGGAAGAACTCGGCGGCGTGGATGGACTTGGTCTTGATCCACTGCATCTCCTCGAGGATGCACATGGCGTAGTCGTAGGCCTCGCCCCAGAGCATGCCGGAGCCGATCACCATGTGGTAGTCGGTGTCCTTGAAGTCCTCGGCCATGGCGGCGCAGCGCTCGTCCTGGGCGTCCTTGGCCTTGATGAGGAACGGAGCGATGTTGCCGAACTCCTCCATGAAGGTGTCGTACTTGGGGAAGGCGCCGGCGTTCTTGAGGAAGCGGGCGACCAGCGTGATCTGGTAGGTGTAGATGGCCTCGCACAGAACGTCGTCCTCGGCGAAGCTGAAGAACTTGTAATCGGCGTACTCGGTGGCCGGGGTGTTGTCGTTGGAGACATACATCAGCGTGCGGGCGCCCTGCTCCTGGCAGAACTTGGCAGCCTCAATGATCTCGGGGGTGGTGCCGGTACGGGTGGAGAAGACGCAGACCGAATCCTTGTTGAAGGTCTTGGGCGGGCACGCGAGGAACTCGGCGGCGATCTCGCAGTGGACGTCGACGTCGGCCGTGGTGGTCTCGACCCAATACTTCATCGGGAGCGTGTGGGCCCAGGTGCCGCCGCAGCCAATGAAGAAGATGTTGGAATAACCCTGCTCGCAGACCTCGTCCACGGCAGCCTCAATCTGAGGACGGAGAGCGAGGGCATCGCTCACAACCTTCTCGTAACGAGGCTCATCGAAATTGAACATCCCTTACTCCTAACTCACTTGGATGAACCCTTCATTCATCCCATGACGTTATAATACTTTATATAACTAACTATGCAAGAACTATTTCAAATTTTTTTGATTTTTCTTCAATAAAAATCCCGTCGATCAAATGATCGACGGGCTTAGACATAGAGTATCGGTTCAATAAATACCGAGCACCAGCATGTTTTCGGCTAAAAAACGTCCTTGGCAAACACCTTAGCGTCATTGGGAACCTGACGGATTTCGATGGCCACGCCATCGCCCAGGAGTTCTTGGATATGCTCGGCATCTTTCTCGGTCGCGAAGATTGCAGGGGTCGGATGAAGCGTGGTCTCGGGGGTCTTTCGGGTTCCACCCAGATTGATCTCTTTGATGTCTTTGCAACCCTTAGCGAGACGATAGACATCTTCAATCGTCTCAGCGATGATAAACAGCGAATACTTGTCGGTAACGCCGCTGTTGAGCGCCTCGATAGCAGCGTCAACATCCTTGATGACGAGTTTAACGCCGCTGGGGCGGGCGAGCCTCAAGGCCGCCTTCCTCATGTCGTCTTTTGTCACAGCATCGCTGGCGAGCAGAATGCAATCTACATCCAAAGCGTGAGTCCAGGACATGGCAACTTGGCCGTGAATCAGTCGGTAATCAACTCTCGTAAGCTTAATCATCGTTATCATCTCCGCACGTGATAAAGGGAATGACAGGTGCGACCCCTAGCTAGGGCTCGAACCAGAACTAACTAGAAATCTTCTTCCTCGGCGCCGGCAAGCATGTCCGCCGCCTCGCAAAGCTGAATAAACGAACGCGATCCCTCGACCGCGGCTTTGGCCTTGTCCGCATCCAGAGAGTCCAGCTGTGTAACCATTTCCACCAGCAGCGGCAAGTTCATTCCGGCGATCAACGTAAACGATCCGGCAGTCTGCCTCTGAATGAATTCGTTGTTTACAGAGCCGCCAAAGATGTCAGTCACGACAAACCAAGAGTCGGCAGGGTCCCTCGTCTCCATCCATGCATCAATCAACGCCGCGACGTCCCTTGAATCGTCATCGACATAGGCGCACAGGCACTCGATTCGGTCGTTGGTGCCCATCAGAATCTCCAGAGAGCTTTTCATGCCTTGGGCGAGATAACCATGACTCGCTAGCAATATCTTATTCATAGTTCTCCAATACCAATAGGACGTACTATATTGTCATAACAAAGTATATTAGCAATCTACCCTACGTGGTGTGTCTATTTTCCAAATCCGCGAACGGTAACAATTGGTCGGTAAATCGACCAATCTATCTCTAATTTACAAATAGAACTTCAGTCGCTCGGTGCAGTACACCTGACGGGAGATGAAAAGCGGCTCGCCACTTGGGGCATAACGTCTATCGACAAACAGAAGCAGCGAGGAGTCCAGCTCCACGTTAAGGTATGCCGCCTCGAGCTCGCTCGCATAGCAGACCTCGAGCGTACGCGTGTTGGGACCCATCTTGATCCCCTGACGATCGAGTACCGCCATCAGCGAATCATCGAGGGACTCATGCTCCAAAAAAGAAAGCGCAGCGGAATAGCTATTGGTTTCCAGCATCGTGGGCTTGCCATCCACAAGGCGCAGACGACGGCTACGCAATACCTTTTGGGTATCGTCTACGCCCAGGAACTTCGCGTCTCGCAGACTTGGGAAGTCCCAGCCCATTTCGAGAACCCTGGTAGACGCCTGTTTGCCCGCAAGCTGGCACGAATGGGTAAAGCTCTCACGGTCGTCCGCGGCATACATCTGCGTGTCCGACGAAACGAACGTGCCCTTGCCGCGGGCCCTCTCAACAAGCCCAGCATCTTCCATTTCTTTAATTGCGGAGCGAACCGTTATTCGGCTCACGCCAAATTGCTCGATCAGCTCCGCCTCGGTCGGAAGCTTATCTCCCGGGCGGTACGTGCCGTTGGCGATTGAATCAGAAAGCGCACGAACAATCTGTTTGTACAGGGGGATAACGCTATTTGCCTCAACCATATCAACCACACCTTTACAAGGAATCAGCAGCTTATAGATAAATGACTTATATTATATTAGAACTTTTTAGCACTCCACGCCATTTCCTATAATGTTTCAGCAAACGAGGGGTTATTTTGCGTAAGCGGTGTAGAGTCCATCCATTTCCGCATACAGCTTCAATCTGATGGCGGTATATGCATCCGATAAGCCGATTGATTTTTATCTTCTGTCTGTCTCTCAGTCATCCCTCGTCGTAGAAATGAATGTGAGGTGAGAGACACGTAGTTGACGCACGAGCGTGGATATTTGGACGGTTTTTGAACTTTTGACGGCCGATTTCGTCCGAAAATCCACTGTCATTTGGCGGGCGTCCGAATTTCCACGCTCGTTTGTCCGAAAATCCACGCTCGTGCGGCAGATTGGTCGAAGGCCCCATATGGGTATACTCTCGGGGATTCGACTCGATTCGCCCCCGCTAGGGCGTCAAAGGAGACTGCATATGCCCACCACCTCAACCGACCCGCGCGCCGCTGCCGCCGCACTGCTGGTGCCCGGCACTACCTGCCACGGCTTTGCCGTCGAGCGCTGCGAGACCGTACCCGAGCTCGACTCGGACGCCTACGTGCTGCGCCACACCGCCTCGGGCGCTCGCCTGCTGTACCTGGCGTGCGACGACGAAAACAAAGCCTTTGCCATTGGCTTTAAGACGCCGCCGGCCGACTCCACCGGCGTGTTCCATATTCTTGAGCACTCGGTGCTGTGCGGATCGGCCAAGTTTCCCGTCAAGGAGCCGTTTGTCGACCTGATCAAGAGCTCCATGCAGACGTTCCTCAACGCCATGACCTACCCCGACAAGACCATCTACCCCGTTGCCACCACCAACGAGCAAGATCTGTACAACCTGATGGACGTGTACCTGGACGCGGTGTTCAACCCGGCCATCTATACCAAGCCCACCATTTTTGAGCAGGAGGGCTGGCACTACGAGTTGGACCTGCCGGAGGGCGCCGAGGGCGAGGGCGACGGCAGCTCCGCAAGCCTGCGCGAGGGCACGCTACGCTATAACGGCGTGGTGTTCAACGAGATGAAGGGTGCGCTGTCCGACCCCATGAGCGTGCTGGACGACGCCGTCAACGCCGCGCTCTATCCCGACACCGCCTATGCGCACGAAAGCGGCGGCGATCCGCGCGCGATTCCCACGCTCACCTACGAGCAGTTCCTGGATACGCACGCGCGCCACTACAATCCTTCCAACTCTTATATAACGCTCTACGGCGACCTAGATGTGGACCGCGCCCTTGCCTTTTTGGACGAGCGCTATCTGTCGCAGTCGAGTGCCGCAAGCCGTCGCATGGACGCCGCCGTTGCCGCCGGCGAGGACCCGTCCGCGCTGGCGCCCAATCCGCTGGACGTGCAGGCGCCTGCGACCTGCGAGTATAAGCGCGTCGAGATGGCCACCACGCCCGAGAACGCCCTGGTGGGCCTGGGCCTGGTACTGGGCAGCGCGCTCGACCGCAAGCGTACGATCGCGGCGGATATCCTGTTCGAGACGCTGCTGGGCTCCAACGAAGCGCCGGTTAAGAAGGCCATTCTGGCCGCCGGCCTGGGCGGCAACGTGGTGAGCTACACCGCGGCCGAGAGCCTGCAGCCCTACGAGCTCATCATGCTGCAAAACGCGCAGCCCGGCGTGGCGCGCGAGCTGCGTCGTGTGTTCCAGAACGCCTGCCGCGACCTGTGCGAACACGGCGTTCCGCGCGAGCGCCTGGAAGCCATTATCAGCAGCAACGAATACGACCTGCGCCAGCGCGACTACGGTATCGCCGACGGCGTGGCCATTGCGTGCGACGCGCTGAGCACCTGGCTCTACGATGACGACGCCGCGACGCTGGCGCTCAAGTACGGCCCGGTGTACGAGGAGCTTCGTAGCGAGCTGGACGGCAGCTATTTTGAGGACCTGCTGCGCGAGCTGGTGCTGGAAAACGACCACATGGCACTGGTCGAGCTGGTGCCGGTGGACGCCGCCGAGGGTTCGGAGGGTGCCGAGGCCGCCGAGCTGGCAGCCAAGCGCGATGCCATGACCGATGCCGAGCTGGCCGACGTGGTCGAGCGCACGGCCGCGCTGCGTGCCGCGCAGGAGGCAGAAGACACGCCCGAGGCCAAGGCCACGCTGCCGCGCCTGCGCGTGTCCGACATTGGCGAGGCGCGCCCCGAGCCGCCGCTGGTCGTAGACACGACCACGCCCATCCCCTGCCTGCGCCACGACATCCCCACCAACCGCCTGGCCTATGCCATGCAGTATTTCGACCTGGGATGCGTCGCGTTTGAGGACCTGCCCTACGTGACGCTGCTCTGTCGTCTGCTCAAACAGCTGCCCACGAGCGAGCACTCGGCCGAGGAGCTCGACAACCTGCTCGCCGGCAAGCTGGGCTTTTTGAGCTTTACGACCGAGGTCATGACGCAGCCCGAAGTGGACGGCGTGCGCCCCTACCTGCTGGTGAGCGCCGGCGCCCTGTCCGAGAAGATCGATGCGCTGGCGAGCCTGCCGCGCGAGGTATGGTCGAGCACGCTTTTGGCAGATGCCGACGCCGACCGCGTGCGCGACGTGCTCACGCAGATTCGCATTGGGCTTGAGCAGGGCTTTATCAACAACGGCCACTCGGCGGCGCTCGGTCGCGCGATGAGCTACAGCTCGCCTTCGGCCGTGGTGCGCGAGCAACTTTCGGGCGTGGATTTCTACCTGTTCCTGCGCGATCTGCTCGACCACTTTGACGAGCGCCTGGACGACCTGCGCGCCAAGCTTGCCGAGCTGGCGGAGCGTATCTTTGTGGCTGATGGCTGCATGGCGAGCTTTACCGGCAGCGATGAGGACTTTGACGCGTACTGGGATGCCGCGGGCGACCTGGGGCTAGGCGCGGACGCTAGTGCCGTTGCCGGCCGCGATGCGCTCGTGGTGCCGACGCCGTGCAATCGCCACGAGGCTTTTGTCATCCCCAGCGACATCTGCTTTGCGGCAAGCGCGTGCGACCCGCGTCGCCTAGGCATTGACGTGACAGGCGCTTGGGCCGTGGCTGCCAACGCGCTCTCCTACGATTACCTGTGGAACGAGATTCGCGTGAAGGGCGGTGCATACGGCTGCGGATTCCGCGCAGCCGGCGAGCGCCAGACGGCGTTCTACACCTACCGCGACCCGGCAATCGATCCCTCGATTGAGCGCGTGGCGCGCGCGGGCGAATGGCTCGGCAGCTTTGAGCCCGACGGGGCCGCCTTTGAGGGCTTTATCGTGAGCTGCGTGAGCGGCATGGACGCGCCGGTAAAGCCGTACGCGCTCACCAAGCGCCGCAACACGACCTATCTGGCCGGGCTCGATCCGCATGCGCGCGAGGAGCGTCGCGCCCAGATGCTCGCCGCCACGCCCGGTGAGCTGCGCTCGCTCGGCGCCGACGTGACGCGCATTGCGGCCGAGTCGCCCACCTGCGTCTTTGGCGGCCGCGACGTCATCGCCAAGAGCAACGCCGGCTTTAACGTCGTCGACCTGATGGGCTAACCACAGCAAGCAAAACCACTACAAAGGGGACAGGCCCCTTTGTAGTGGTTCGAACACTTGTTCTATACGTACACATGTTCTATAGTATGGGTGATTGCATCGGATCAAAATTGCAACTAGAATATAGTTGCAGAATGTGAGGCGGGATGACTCGAGCCGATAAACTCATCGCCCAACTGTTTAGCTGCCCTTCGACGTATCGGTATGCCGATTTTTTAAAAGTCATGGCCTCATATGGCTTTGAAATGGACAGCAAAGGCAAGACATCCGGATCGCGCATTCGCTTCTACAGGCCCTCAGATGGCAGGATGTTCGTGATGCACGCGCCTCATCCATCTGACGAATTGACAGCGGGGACAATTCGAAACATCGTTCGATTTCTGCAGGATGTCGGAGGCAGTCATGAGTAACGTTTTGGCATACAAGGGCTATTTCGCCCCAGTCGAGTTCGATGCCGAGCAGCATGTACTAACAGGTATGGTCGCCGGCATTAGGGACGCAATTGTATTTGAAGGCTCCAAGGCTGAAGAAGTGGAGCAATGCTTCCACGACGCCGTCGACGATTACCTTGAGTTTTGTGCCGAAAAGGGCAAGGAACCAGAGCGGGCTTTTAAGGGCTCGTTCAATGTGAGAACAGGCTCCGAGCTTCACAAGCAGGCAGCACTGGCGGCGGCAAAGAAGGGCGAGTCACTCAATAAGTTTGTGACCGAAGCAATCGCCGCGGCGCTACAACGTTAACGCTTAGGCCCAAACCACCACAAAGGTGCCTGTCCCCTTTGTGGTGGTTTGGGCCGTCATTATCGCGTTTGCCCAGATAAAACCTGCCAAAATAAACCTGTCCCTTTTTGGCAGGTTTCCCGCGGCTAGCGCACCTGGTAGGCGCGGGCGTTTCGCGCCGAGAGGAAGACCGTGGAGCCGTTATGGATGAGCGAGCTCACCTGCGGGGCAATAAGGCCCGCGACGCCTCCCGCCAACAGCAGCGAGTTGAGGCCGATGACCTCTCTAAACGATGCGTCCATGCGCTCCTCGAGCCCAAGCGCCAGACGGCGCAGCACCACGAGCGAGGAAAGGTCGCCGTCGGTGAGCGTGATGTCGGCGACCTCTTTGGCGATCGCGGTACCCGAGCCCATGGCCACGCCCACGTTGGCGGCCGAAAGCGCCGGCGAGTCGTTGACGCCGTCGCCCACCATGACCACGCGGCGCCCGGCCGCGCGCATCTGCTCGATCACGGTGTGCTTGTCCTCGGGCAAGAGGTCGGCGCGGAACTCATCGATCCCCGCCTTGCCCGCGATACGCGCGGCGGCGTTGGCGTTGTCGCCCGTGAGCATCACGATATGCTCAAAGCCCAGCGCGCGGAGCTGCGCCAGCGCCTCGGGCGCGCCCGGCTTGAGCGGGTCCTGGATGCCGATTGCACCCTTGAGCACGCCATCGACCGCCAGGTAGAGCTTCGAGAGGCCGTCGAGCTTCTCCTCGATCAGCGCCCGCACATCGTCGTCGATCGTGACGCCCTCGTCCTCGACCACAAAATGCTCGGAGCCGATCACGCAGCGCTTGTCGTCGAGCGAGCTCGCGATACCATGCGCCACCAGGTACTCGACCTCGGCATGGCGCTCGCGGTGCTCGAGCCCGGCCTCGGCAGCCGCATTGACCACGGCGCGCGCCACCGGGTGCGGAAAGTGCTCCTCAAGGCAGGCCGAGAAGCGCAGCACCTGCGTGCGGTCCCAGCCATCGAACGAAAGCACGTCCGCCACCTGTGGGGCAGCGGCAGTCAGGGTGCCCGTCTTGTCGAAGACGATGGTGTCGGCCGTGGCAAAGGCCTCAAAATGCTTGGATCCCTTGACGGTGAAGCCCTCGCGCGCGCTCTGGCTCATGGCCGTAAGCACGCTGATGGCGCCCGTAAGCTTGAGCGCGCAGGAGTAGTCGACCATGAGCGCGGCACTCGTGCGCACCAGGCTGCGGGTCTTGAAGTAGACGCCCGCGGCAAGTAGGAAGTTCCACGGTACAAAGGCGTCGGCCATATGTTCACGACGGCTGAGCGACTCGGCCTTTAAGGCCTCGGACTGCTCGACCAGGCTCACGATCGAGCGCAGCTTGGTATCGGTCGCGGCAGCGCGCACGCGCACGTAGGCCTCGCCGTCCTCCACGGCCGTGCCGGCAAAGACGTCGTCGCCCACGCTGCGCTCGATAGCCAGCGGCTCGCCGGTGAGCGTGGACTGGTTGACCATGGCGCAGCCCCACTCGACGGTGCCGTCGACGGGAATGGGCATGCCGGTGCGCACCACAATGAGGTCGCCGGCGACAAGGCTCGATGCCTGGACGCGGCGCTCCTCTGCCCCGCGCACTGTGGCATCGCCGCAGGGGATGAGCTGCGCGTAGTCAGGCACGTCGAGCAGCGAGTAGATGAGCTGGTTTTGCGACTGCGCACGGGTGTAGTCCTCGAGGAGCTCACCCAAGTTGAGCAGCAGCATCGTGCTGGCAGCGGTGCGCCAGTCGCGCTTGAGGAAGGAGATGCCGATGGCCGCGGCGTCGAGCACGGGCACGTCGAGGCGCGCGCCGGCAAGAGACGCGAGCGCTGCCTTGAGAAAGCCGCGATAGCTCCAGACGGTATAGATCGTGGAGAGCGGCGCCGGCAGGAACCAGCGGCGGGCGAGATGTCCGCCGAGGAGCGTGGCGATATCCATGAGCAGGCTGTTGGTGCGCGGCGCAAGCGCGACGGTGCAGTCGCGACGGGCCTCGTCCACGGCCGTGCGGTCGATAGCGGCGATGGCGGCGAGCGCCTGGGCGCGGGCGGCGGGATCAAACGCGACGGCGAGTGAGCCCATGCGCGGATAGACCGTCGCCTTTTGGATGACGGGATGCTGGCGGAGGGCGCGCGTGAGGGCGTCGATGTCCGCCTCGGGCACGCGACCGACGAGCTTAACGCGCACGCGGCCGGGGACCTCGTGTTGGATGGTGTAGTTCATGCGTGAAGGCCTCTCTTGGTATGGGGCGTCAAACGTGCGCCCAAAAGAGCAGCAGCTGCGTCGCTTGGGGGCGATCGCAGCTGCTTAGAGTCGTTGAGACAAGCGTTGGGCGCGAGGTCTACTCGGCCTTGCCGCCCTCGACGACCTCCACGTCAACGGGGTTGTTGAGGTACTCAGCCTCGGCAACGATGTCGTCGACCTGGGCCTTGGCCTGCTCGACGATGTCCTGGTAGCCAGCCTTGACGCGCATGCCGGCAGCAACGGTAGCCACGGCGGCACGCTTGGCGGTGTCAGACGCGAGGGCCTTGGGAACAACGACGCCCAGGACGGCGCCGGCGGCAACGAGCAGGGAGTGAGTCTTGGAAATGCTGACCATGGATGATCCTTTCGGACGTGCGGATAGAACGGTAATTAGTTCAGACTAACATTCTTTGAGTAGACGAGGATGCAAAGTCACCGTACGGCAATCCCGAAGGCGCGTCTTTTTGCGTTGTGCTGCTGAACTGGGGTTCAATCTACCCCGCAAGTGGGAAGGTAGGCCATGGTAACTCGCGTTATGCACATCTCGATCATAGTTGCGCACATGCAACAGTTGGCGGTGGCTAACCACCGGATTGCTGGCCGGCCTAAGGGCCGGCGGTTGACCCGTTTGCCCTCGCGACGGAAGGGATAGACTTTGTAGCAACCGAACAGCTGCTTTGGAGGAATGCATGCTTAACGTTGCGCAACACAAACAAGCCGTCCGTGCCAAAGCGCTTGCCCAGCGCAACGACATCCCGCAGGCCCTCCGTGAGCAAAAGTCAGCCTCAATATCCTCCCAGCTCGCAGCAAAACTCGACCGGCTGCTCGACAGCCATCAAGGCGGCCCGGTAACCGTGGCAACGTATGCGGCAATAGGATCCGAGCCCGATCCTTCCGCATTTGCCAGCTATGCCGAGCGGCGCGGCTGCCGCGTCACGTACCCCTGCATGCTCTCATCAGCCGAAGCCGCTGCGTGCGGCCAGCGCATGTGTATGAGGGCCGTCGCTGCCGGCGATGCGCCCGCGGCCCCGTTTATCGCCCGCCCCACGCGGGCCTTCGCGGCCACGGACATCGACAGAGACCGTTTCCCCATCGTGCCTGCCGAAACTCTCGACATGATCATCGTGCCGCTCGTGGCTTTCGACCGCGCCGGCGCGCGCCTGGGCTACGGCGGAGGCTGCTACGACCGCTACCTGTCCACACTTCGTCCCGACTGCCACATCGTCGGCATCGCCTTTGAAGAGCAACGCGTCGACCGCGTCCCCACCGATGCCCACGACCTGCCGCTGCCCAACATCATCAGCGCCTAACCGCTGACGTGCCTCATTACACGAGCGCAGTCTAGTGCTCCTCGCCGGCGCGGGCCAGGTCGTAGGGCGTGGTCTGGTAGACGTAGTAGTTGAGCCAGTTGGTGTAGAGCAGCTGAGCCTGGCTGCGCCAGACGTTGAGCGGCTCGGCCGAGGGGTCATCGTTTGGGAAGTAATGCGCCGGCACCTCCGGGTTGAGTCCGCGCTTCACGTCACGCTCGTACTCCAGGCGTAGCGTGTCGGTGTCGTACTCGGGGTGGCCAAAGACAAAGAAGCGGCGGCTGTCGGTCGACTTGACGATGTACAGGCCCACCTCGTCGGACACGGCCACGACCTCAAGCTGAGGCTCGGCCTCCACGTCCTCGCGACGCACATCGGTGTTGCGCGAATGCACGGCATAGAAACGGTCGTCGAAGCCGCGAACCAGCGGGCTTTGCGGCTTCACCAGATAATGCTCAAAGACGCCGCTCGCCTTTGCCGACAGATCGTACTTCTGAATACCGTAATGATGGTAGAGCCCTGCCTGCGCGCCCCAGCAAATGTGCAGCGTCGAGTGCACGTGCGTGGTGGACCAGTCCATGATCTGGCAGAGCTCGGGCCAGTAGTCGACCTCCTCGAACGGCATCTGCTCCACGGGCGCGCCCGTGATGATCAGGCCGTCGTAGTGGATGTCGCGGATGTCGTCGAACGTGCGATAGAACGTCTCCAGGTGGCCGGCACTCACATGCGTGGCCTCGTGCGTCTTGGTGCGCAGCAGGTCCACCTCCACCTGCAGCGGCGTGTTGGAGAGCTTGCGCATGATCTGCGTCTCGGTGGCGATCTTGGTGGGCATGAGGTTGAGGATGAGCACGCGCAGCGGACGGATGTCCTGGTGCAGCGCGCGGTACTCGGTCATGACAAAGATGTTCTCGCTCTCGAGCTGCGCGGCGGCAGGGAGGGCGTCGGGAATACGAATGGGCATGGATGCTCCTTACGAGTCAGTTGCAGCTATGGTACAACGAGCGGCCCCATCCGCGCGAGCACATCGCCCAGCGATGCCGTCAGTGGCCCAAATCACTCCAAAAGTAGAGATTACGGCATGTCCCAATAATCTACGGCACTTTAGCTTAGCAAAGTGACGCCAGGACGCTACAATGGTCCGACGCGAAAAACTCGGCCGAAAGGATACGTATATGTACCAGACGCGTAAGATCGGTGTGGTCGGCCAGGGCCACGTAGGAGCACATGTCGCCAACAGCCTGCTCATGCAGGGCATTGCCGATGAGCTGTACCTGTGCGATATCAACGAGGCCAAGGTGACGTCCGAGGTCCAGGACCTGCGCGACTCCCTTTCGTTTGTCCCGTACAACACCAAGATCGTCAACTGCTACGACCACTACGAGGAGCTGGCCTGCTGCGACGTCATCGTCAACGCCGCCGGCAAGGTCGCGCTGGCCGCCGGCAACCGCGACGGCGAGCTGTTCTTTACCACCGACGCCGCCCGCACCTTTGCCAAGCGCATCGTCGACGCCGGCTTCGACGGCATCTTCGTGAGTATCTCCAACCCCTGCGACGTCGTGTGCACCGAGCTGTGGCATCTGACCGGCTACGACCCCAAGAAGATCATCGGCTCGGGCTGCGGCCTGGACTCCGCCCGTCTGCGCACCGAGATCTCCAAGAAGGTCGGCGTGAGCCCCAAGTCCATTGACGCCTACATGATCGGCGAGCACGGCTTTAGCCAGCTGGCTGCCTTTAAGTCCGCAACCATCGCCGGCAAGAGCCTCAACGAGCTCCAGGCCGAGAACCCCGACAAGTACGCCTTTGACCACATGGAGGTCGAGGAGCTCGCGCGCAAGGGCGGCTACGTAACCTACCAGGGCAAGCAGTGCACCGAGTACGCCGTCGCCAACTCCGCCGCGCGCGTCTGCGCTGCCGTTCTGCACAACGAGCACGCCGTG
>URZJ01000007.1 GCA_900552395.1 uncultured Collinsella sp.
TGCGACATCGTACATGGGTGCGAGCGCTGCGTTTGTGCCTTTACCTAGGATGAGCGAGTAGTTTTTAGCGTGTGCGTCAGGCGCTCCGATAATGGCGTTATAGAACAACATATAGGTAAAAAGCACAAGATTCATGTGGTGGGGGACTGTGTTAATCAGTCGTTCTTGGATGTCTCGTGTGGTTGGTCCTCCGTCGGCGGTGTATTTCTGGCTTGGCAATACACCGAGCGCCTGGCAAAAGTCCTCCTGATGCAGCCTTTCGATATTTCCGCTGCTATTGACCATTCTGTCGTACCGTTCAACGACGAGCGCGGCTTCGTCTTCAAATGTGCAATAGGAGACGTTGGCAGGTGGAATGCCAACACGCCGAGCCGTTTTCATGCAGACGAATTCGTTTAAGGCCTGATGTTTGAACCCAACGACACCATTTTTGAAGATATGGGTAGTGGGGGATGACCCTAGACATTCGCACCATTGGCCATCATGCCAAGCTAGTGCAAATTTGCCTTGGTTGCCGCCCAGGGACCAGCTTTCGTTGGAGCCCATCCATGTCTCTCTTTCGTCATCGCGAATTGCTTTGAGCTTGTGAGCGATTTGAGAATTGGTAAGCGGGCGGTATGCCGAGACCCTGCCGCGGGCGGCGCCTAATTGATCGGTTCGACAAAACTGAACGGCCCCTGCGCAGTCAAGACCGATATGGCACAAGAGGGCGACGGGGTTGTTGGATGCAACGTCATGCTCGGCGGCAATAGCGCGACGCTGCTCTTGGCTGTCGGGCAAAAGGCCAAATAGGAACGGGCGGACGATGTTATGGCCATACGTGCGATTGGAAAGCGGCATTGTAAGCGATAGTGGTGCTCCGCGATAGGTTGGGGCGTATACAAAGCTGCAGAGTCCATGCTCGTCTTGCCGGAGAGTGCCTGCGATTTCGCCACAAATGAGGGTCGCAAGCTCCATCTCTGCCATTTATTTCACAACCTTACAGTCAAAGGAGAGGTCTGAAGTGTCGGAAAGGCCTTGCTCGGCTGCGATTTGGGCCAGCAAGGCACCATAGGAAGATGGCGTTCCTTGTCGAGCGGGTCGTCTGCCTACGCTTGGCTTTGGCAGGGCATTCGAGTTCGCGATAGGGAGGTCCGCTTTCGTCGTCGGATGTTCGGAGGGCGATGCGATGGAGTCGTTATCGCTTTGCGCAAAGAGACCTATGCCGAGTGCGTTAAAGACGGACAGCAACTTGTCGAGTCGAATGCCGGTGGCGTCTCCTAGCTCGAGCGATGCGAGCAGGCGCTCTGAAACACTGGCCGTTTTGGCGAGGGCGGCACGGGTGAGACCCTGAGCCTCGCGTGCCTGGCGCACGTAGATGCCAGCTTGGCGCGGTGTGGTGATGGGAAGGGTATTCACGGCGATCTCCTAACGTGCAGACTTTTGCATATCAGTATGACATGCAAAAGTCTGCACGAAAAGGCCTCATGCAAAACTTTGCATGAGGCCTTGTACTGGCGTTGAGTTTTGAGCGATTGTGTTTGGCGTTACAGCGCCAAAATCCCCAGATGCTCAAGCAAGATCTTAAGTCCGATGAGGATGAGCACGATGCCGCCCACGATGGTGGCAGGTTTTTCGTAGCGCGCGCCAAAGGTGTGGCCGATCGCTACGCCGGCGACGGAGAAGATAAACGTTGTGACGCCGATAAGCGATACAGCGGGAACGATGTCGACCGAAAGCGCGGCGAACGAGATGCCCACGGCCAGGGCGTCGATTGAAGTGGCGATGGCGAGGATCAGGTACTCGCTCAGTTCAATCTTTTCGGCATTCTTGCCGTCGCCTTCATCCTCGTCCTCGGTAAAAGCCTCCCACAGCATTTTGCCGCCGATGAAGGCCAAAAGGATAAAGGCAATCCAATGGTCGATGGGGCCGATGATGCCCATAAACTGGCTGCCAAGCGCCCATCCGATCACGGGCATGCCGGCCTGGAAGCCGCCAAAGAACAGGCCGAGCACTACGGCGACCTTAAGGTTGATCTTCTTCATGCCAAGGCCCTTGCAGATGGATACGGCAAAGGCGTCCATCGAAAGGCCAATGGCGAGCAGTACGAGCTCTGCGAGTCCCATAGTCTGGCTCCCTCTCTGCGGGCGGGCCCGCGTGTACCTCTTGGGGGAGTAACAAAAAAGACCCGTGGCGTACGCGTTGCGCGCACAGCCACGAGTCTCGTTCATTAAGGCAAGCCAGGCCGCATCGGCCAGTGTGTTGACTTGCCGCGCCACCGGAGGCGAACCCGATCACGCGACTACTCCCTCATTTATGCGAATCCCGATGCTACCACATAAGCAGCTCATTTGGATTGGGGCTCTCAGCTGTGTTCGCTCATTCTGTAAGCATCGGATTTTGCGGGCGTCACAGAGGCAAACCGTGAGAAACTTATTGACGTTTATGGAGCGTATACGATGGGAGCGATGCCTTGGATAAGAACGAGCTGCAAAAGCGTATGGAACAGGCCATCCGCCTGACGGCACCTGGTCAGCCGATCCGCACCGCCCTCGATATGATCATCGCCGGTCACCTGGGCGCCCTTATCTGCGTCGGCGACACCGAAAACGTGCTCGCTGCCGGTAACGACGGCTTCCCGCTCAACATTTCGTTTACCTCGAACCGCCTGTTCGAGCTTTCCAAGATGGACGGCGCCATCGTTATCGATGGCGACCTCACCCAGATCCTGCGCGCCAACTTCCACCTCAATCCCGATCCCTCGCTTGCCACGAGCGAGACGGGCATGCGTCATCGCACCGCCGCTCGCATGTCGGTGCTCACGGATGCCATCGTGATCTCGGTCTCGGCCCGTCGTGCCGTCGTTAACGTGTACGTTCACGGCAAGAGCTACGAGATCCAGCCTGTCACCACCATCATGAGCTCGGTCAACCAGCTCGTCGCCACGCTCCAGACTACCCGTCAGTCGCTCGATCGCTCCCTGCTGCGCCTGACGGCCCTCGAGCTCGACGACTACGTTACGCTCGCCGACATTACCGGTATTTTCTCGAGCTTCGAGATCATGCAACAGGCAAAGACCGAGCTTAAGGATTGCATTGTCAAGCTGGGCAACCAGGGCAAGCTCGTGCAGATGCAGCTCGAACAGCTCGCCGGCTCCAGCATGGATACCGAATACGACCTGATGATCCGCGACTACGCGAGCGATTCTTCCGAGGCAAACGCCGAGAAGATCCGCGCCAACCTGAGCCGTATGACGCCCAAGGACCTATCCGACCCGCAGCACGTGGCGGCAGTTCTGGGCTATGACGACCTGGACGAGGATTCCGTCATGACACCGCTGGGCCTGCGTACGCTTTCGCGCGTGTCCGTCGTGCGCGACGGCGTGGCCGAGAAGATCGTCGACGAGTACGGCTCGCTGCAGGAGCTCATGGACGACATCAGCGAGGATCCGGAGCGCCTGGGCGACTTTGGCGTCAACAACCCTGCCATTCTTGCGGACTCGCTGTACCGCATGAAGGGCACCAAACAGGGGAACGCATAATGGCGCCCGTATGCGCCGTGGTCGTTGCCGGCGGCAGCGGCCAGCGCTTTGGAAATCCCGGCGGCAAGCAGCTCGTTAACGTGGCGGGCCGTCCGCTCATGAGCTGGTCTATCCGCGCGTTCGATCGTAGCGACAAGGTCGGCCATATCGTGGTGGTGTGTCCTGCCGAGCGCCGTGCCGAGATGCGCCGCCTGGCCATCGACCCGTTTGACTATGACACGCCCATCAGCTTTGCCGATGCCGGCGATACCCGTCAGGAGTCCACCCGTGCTGGCGTGCATGCGGTTCCGGCGGGTTTCGTATATGTCGCCATCCACGACGGCGCCCGTCCGCTCATCACGACCGAGGCCATCGATCATGCGATCGACGTGCTTGTGGGCGACCGCTCGCTCGACGGTGTCGTGTGCGGTCAGCCCGCGATCGACACGCTCAAGATCGTCGACGGCGATAATATCGTCGAGACGCCGCCGCGCGAGCTCTATTGGGCCGCGCAGACGCCGCAGATCTTTAGCGTCGACGTCATGAAGCGTGCCCATGCCGCGGCGATTGCCGAGGGCTTTATCGGTACCGACGATTCATCGCTGGTCGAGCGCATGGGTGGGCGCGTCCGCTGCGTCCAAAGCCCACGCGATAACCTTAAGGTGACGGTGCCCGAGGACCTGCGTCCCGTAACCGCGATTCTGCTTGGCCGTATGGCCGAGGGAGAGGACCTTCCCCATGTTCAGTAACCTGCGCATTGGCCATGGCTACGACGTTCACCGTCTGGTGGAGGGGCGTCGATGTATCATCGGCGGTGTCGACATTCCCTACGAGCGCGGCCTGCTGGGCCACTCGGATGCCGATGTGCTCGCGCACGCCTTGGCCGACGCCATTCTGGGCGCCTGCCGCGGGGGAGACATCGGCAAGCTATTCCCCGATACCGACCCCGCCTATGAGGGTGCCGATTCGATGGTACTGCTCGCTCGCGTGATGGACTATGCGCGCGAGCTGGGCTTCGAGTTTGTCGATGCCGATTGCACCATTGCCTGCCAGCAGCCTAAGATCACCCCGCACCGCGATGCCATGCGCGCCAACCTTGCCCATGCCCTGGGCGTTGACGTCGAAAACGTGGGCGTCGCCGCCACTACGACCGAAAAGCTCGGTTGGGAAGGCCAGGGCGAGGGAATCGGCGCCTGGGCCGTCTGCCTGCTACAGAAAACCGTTAAGGAGTAACGAATGCGTATCTACAACAGCGCTACCCATAAAAAGGAAGAGTTCCAGCCCATCGAGTCCGGCAAGGTCCGCATGTATGTGTGCGGCCCCACGGTCTACGACAACATCCATATCGGCAACGCCCGCACGTTCATCAGCTTCGATGTGATCCGCCGTTGGCTCATCGCGAGCGGCTACGAGGTCACGTTTGCTCAGAACCTCACCGACGTCGACGACAAGATCATCAAGCGCGCCAACGAGCAGGGTCGCACGGCAGCCGAGGTGGCTACCGAGTTCTCCGACAAGTTTATCGGCGTTATGCGCGCCGCCAACGTGCTCGATCCGGATGTGCGCCCCCGCGCCACCAAAGAGATCGGTCCCATGATCGCCATGATCAAGACGCTCATCGAGCAGGGCCATGCCTACGCCGCCGATAACGGCGACGTGTACTTTGCCGTGCGCAGCGACTCCAACTACGGTCAGGTTTCGGGCCGTAACATCGACGACCTTATGGTGGGCGCGCGCATCGAGGAGAACGAGGACAAGAACGACCCGCTCGACTTTGCGCTGTGGAAGGCTGCCAAGCCCGGCGAGCCCAGCTGGCCGAGCCCCTGGGGCGAGGGTCGTCCCGGTTGGCACACCGAGTGCGCCGCCATGGTGCACCGCTACCTGGGCACCCCGATCGACATCCACGGCGGTGGCTCCGACCTTGCCTTCCCGCACCACGAGAACGAGTGCGCCCAGGCCACCTGCGCCTGGCACCAGGGCTTCTCCAACACCTGGATGCATACGGGCATGCTGCTGGTCGACGGCGAGAAGATGTCCAAGTCGCTCGGTAACTTCTTTACGCTGGCCGAGGTACTCGAGCAGCACTCTGCCGCGGCTCTGCGCCTGCTGATGCTGCAGACGAGCTATCGTTCGCCGCTCGACTTCTCTTGGGAGCGCCTGGAGGGTGCCGAGAACTCGCTCACACGCATTGCCGGTACGGTCGAGAACCTGCGTTGGACTGCGAACCATGCGACGGCCGATGCCGATGCGGCTGCCGCCGAGGCGTTTGCCGCCAAGGCCGCCGAGACCCGTGCCACCTTTAAGGAGTGCATGGACGACGACTTTAACACCGCAGGCGCCATGGGTGCCGTCTTTGGCTTTGTGACCGAGTGCAACCAGTACCTGGAGCAGGCGGGCGACGCTGCCGACAAGGCCGCTGCCCTTGCTGCCGCCGATACGCTAGCCGAGCTGCTCGATACGTTTGGCGTCGAGCTTCCCGAGCCCAAGGTCGAGCTGCCGCTGGGCCTGTTGGGCGTTGCCGCCGGTCTGGTTGCCTACACCGGTGACGATGTGGACGAGGCCGCGGCCAAGATTCTCGAGGCTCGCGCCGAGGCCCGTGCCGCCAAAAACTGGGATCTGGCCGACGCTATCCGCGATCAGCTCAAGGACCTGGGCCTCACGATTGAGGATACTGCCGCGGGCACCCGTATCAAATCCATCTAATCCCCGCGGGTTTTCCAAGCACCCGACCTTGCCGTTCAAACCGTCGCTCGCGTACTCAAGTACGCGTCGCTCCTCTTTCACGGTAATCTCGGGCACTTGGAAAACCCGTACCGACCGCCCGAGCCACGGCACCTTGCCTTTCAATCGTCGGGCATGACCTCAAGGTCTATGCCCTCCTCTTTCAAGGCAATCTGCCGCACCTCGGGCGGTCGGTCTATTTGTTTCGTTTGATAGTTGTATTTAGGAGGTCGCTTTATGGCCGACAATCGCAAGCGCGCGTCTCGTGGAGGCAAGCAGGCCGCTTCTGGCTCGCGTCCGATTCGCCGCAACGACCGCGCTGCCGCTCCCAAGGGCCAGCGCGATCGCGCCCAGGCCGCACGTCCGCAGCGCGATCGCAACCGCGACAACGTTCAGGCTCCCAAGGGCGAGTTTATCGAAGGCCGTCGTGCTGCCGCCGAGGCTCTGCGCACCGGTTTTCCCGTCAAGTGTGCGTTGATTGCCGAGGGCGGGGAGCGCGATGCCGCCCTGTTGCGTCTGGTCGATGACCTCAACGCCGCGGGTGTCCGCATTAAGTACGTGCCGCGCGCACAGCTCGATGCGCTGTCGAGCCACGGTGCTCACCAGGGCATCGCGCTCGAGGTGGGCAACTTCCCCTACGCCGGTGTTGCCGATATCCTCGATCGCGCGGGTGACGGACCGGCGCTCGTCGTCGTGCTCGACCATGTGACCGATGACGGCAACTTTGGCGCCATCGTGCGCTCCGCCGAGGTTGTGGGAGCGGCCGGTGTCATCATCGCCAACAAGCGCGCAGCCGGCGTAACCGTGGGCAGCTACAAGACCTCTGCCGGCGCCGTCATGCACCTGCCCATCGCGCAGGTTCCCAACATCGCCCGTTCACTCGACGACCTCAAGGCCGCCGGCTTTTGGGTGGGCGGTGCCTCCGAGCACGCCGAGGGTAGCTGCTGGGATGCTCCCTTCGAGGGCCGCGTGGCGCTCGTCATGGGCTCCGAGGGCGACGGCATCTCGCGCCTAGTGCTCGAGAAGTGCGACTTTTTGACCAAGCTTCCCCAGCGCGGTATGACCGAGAGCCTCAATGTGGCCCAGGCGACCACGGCACTGTGCTTTGAGTGGATGCGCCGCAACGCCGGTGAGCTCATGGGGGAGGAGTAGCGCATGTCCAAGAAGAACCGCGCCAAGTCCAAGGCCAAGCGCTTTGGCGAAGGCTCGGCCAAGCCGATTGTTTCGGCCGCGACCTATGGCGTGGGCGGCAACGCCTTTGCACAGGCCATTGCCGACCCGGTCTCGACGGTGCACTCCAATAAGCCCGAGCTGCTGGTGGTCGACGGCTACAACGTGATCCACTGCACGCCGCGCTACGAAAAGCTCGTGTACGACCATTCCGACGATCCGTATTCCAGCGATGTCCACGACATGGCTCGTACCGCGCTCATCAACGATGTCGCGGCGTTTGCCCAGGGCCGTTACGAGGCCGTGATCGTGTTCGACGGCGCGGGCAACATCTCCAGCGAGCGCCCCAACCTACCGGCCCGCGGCGTGCGCATTGAGTTTTCGCCGACGGGCGTCTCTGCCGATACCGTGGTGCAGAAGCTCTGCATCGAGGCGCGCGAGGAAGGCCGCGCGTGCTCCGTGGTGTCGAGCGACGGCACGATCCAGGCCGTCGTCATGGGCAAGGGCGTTACGCGCATCTCGAGCCGCATGCTGGTGGACGAGATCAAGCAGATCGATAACGACGTTCACGAGGCAGAGGAAGCCCCGCAGATCAAGATGACTCTGGGCAGTCGCCTGAGCCCCGATGCCCTGGCCAAGCTTAAGGCCCTTCGTGGACGGTAGGGGATTATCCATAGAGACCCGTTTCCCAATTGGCCGGTCCGTTGCCGTCGCCAAAACGAATAGTTTTTGGTTTTGGCGAACAGATAAAACTATTCGTTCTGGCGAATAGTTTTGAGATGTGGTCGGTCGAAGGGTCTGTTGCGCCTCGTCCGCAATTCATTTATTCTTAATTGGCTTCGCGCGAAAGCGCCAAGTGTGCCAGTGTGGCGCAACGGTAGCGCAACTGATTTGTAATCAGTGGGTTGCAGGTTCGATTCCTGTCACTGGCTCCATGAGAGTTTCGGGCTCTGTCTCCAAGAGGGACAGAGCCCGTTTCTATTTAGGTGGTGCGCCATCGGGTTAGCGCCCATCCCGTTTTTGGTTTGTCTCGTCCTCCAGTTTGTCTAAATCTGTAACACCAAGACCGATATTCGGCATCTAACTGTTACAGATTGAGATGAAACTTAGGGTGTTTTAGGAATATCTTGATCTGTAACATGTAGAAGCGGAATAGGCCTCTTGCTGTTACAGATCGAGACAAGGGCGGGCGCGGATCTGGATGTCCTGCTCGAGCGTGGATTTCTGGATACGCGAGCTAAGAAAATCTCCCGACCGGAGAACGAGCGTGGATAATTAACTTGGATAGGGAGCTAAGGTAAACACCGATTGTCTATCGACGGCTTTAGAAACAACGACCCCGATTTCATTGTGGAATCGGGGTCGTTTGTGCCTCAGGAATCCGAATGGATTAATCGAGCTCCTAAGGAACTTTTTGGGTTCTTGCTAATGGTCTGCCGAGGATGTCCCCAATGTAAACAGCGGGCATCTACTCAATATAGCTGGGGTTCTTCTTGATGATCACGCGTGCAGCGATGAAGGAGACGACGATGGCGATGATGGCGACAACGCATGCCAGCACGAAGTTACCCATGGACCCATCGGGAGCGATAAAGATGAGTGCCGAAAGAAGGCCGGGGCATGCTCCCGCAACATACTCTTTCAGAACAAAGATGCCTGCAGGGAGTCCAGCGCAGAGCGCGCCGATTGCCGTGCCGACAAGCAGGCGGGGACGCTCGATGAGGCAACCGTAGAACGCGGGCTCGGTTACGCCACAGAGTGCGGTGACGGCAACCGTGGTGACCATACCCCTCTTCTCTTTGTTTCCCTTCATGGCAGTTGCCAGGGCGAGGCTCGTGCCGCCAATGCAGAGGTTCGAGATGAATCCAAAGATAATGGGTGCCCAACCGAGCTGCGCCAGGCTCGTAACTTCGATTGCGATGTAAGCCTTATCGAGACCGAGCATGACGAAATAGGGGTTAAGGGCTGCCAGGATCGGAGTAGCGATAAATGCCACGTTGTCCATAAGCCACGTGACGGCATCGCTCAGCGCGTAGCCCATCATGCTGCCGGCGGGGCCAAGGATAATAAGCTCGACGGGCACGACGATGATCATGGTGAGCAGCGGCTTCAAGAACAGTTTGGTAACGTCGGGAATGATCTTCTGAAGGCCGCGGTCGACAAAGTACATGAATACAACGCCCAGTACGATGGGCACTACCGTACTCGAATAGTCGTTCGTCGGGATGGGAATACCAAGAAAGTCGAGACCCTCGGCACCGCTAATGGACGAGCTGATCATGATCGCGCCCAGCAATGCGCCCATGATGGGCTGCATCTTCATGACGGCCGCGAGCTGATAACCAAGATAAACGGGTAAGAAGCTAAACGAAGCGCTAAAGATCGCCAACAGGACCTGGGCGGTTCCGCTATCGGTGCTCAATCCGCAATAATTGACCAGGAGATTCTTGATCGAAAGAATGAGTCCGCCAACGATGAGCGCCGGGACGATGGGCATGAATACCTGTGCAGAGACGTTCCCGAATTTCTCAATCAAGCCCATGGCGGTGTTACCGCTTTTAATGCCTTCTGCAAGGTCTTTGGCGGTTTGGGCATCGTCGGCAACCGTGCCACCGCCGACTTCGATTCCCGCGAAGTCGAGGAAGTCGTTGTAAGCCTCGGTGACGTTGGGGCCGATGATCACCTGAAGCTGGCCACCGCTGACTACTGCCCCGAGCGCCTGATCGGCCGATTTGGCGAGCTGGAGATCGATGATCGAGGTGTCTCGTGCGTCGATGCGAAGGCGCGTCGCACAATGAGTTACCGATGTAATGTTCTCTTTGCCGCCAACAGCCTTTAGGACTGTTTCGGACATTGCCTGATATTTCATCTCTTTCTCCTAACCTTCCTGCTCCTGATACTTCGAGATAAGGTCTCGGTACCAATACCAGCTCTTTTTGGGGGTGCGCTCCAGATTGTTCTCGAAGTCGATATGGACAAGTCCGTATCGTTTTTCGTAGCCGTTGATCCAGCTATACAGATCCATCGTCGACCAGAGGTAGTAGCCCTCAACGCGCGCGCCGTCGCGCTTAGCCCTCATCATGTGCTCGATGAACTGGCCCAGAAGCTCGATGCGGTCATCATCGTGGATCATTCCGTCTGCGTCTGGTTGCTCATAGGCGCCATGTCCGTTTTCCGTAATAAAGATGCGGGGCGCGTCATAGCGCTCGTGGACATCCATGATGGTTGAATACATGCAACCTGGGAGTATTTCGCGGCCCCATTTATTGCGGGGAACATTGCTGTCGCGGGCGCTTTCAAACAAGGGCGCAATGCATTTTCCTTCGACCTTTTTGCTCGAACCGCCCTTATTGTTCGCCGAAACGGCAAGCTCTCCACCGTGCCAGTCGGTTACATACTCTCGGCAATACACGTTGAGTCCAATAAAATCGACTTTACCGTCTCTGAATTCTTCTACGTCATTTGGGGATCGATAGAGCGAGACGCCAAGTTTTTCAAGGATTTCGTCCATTTCTGGCGGCAGTTGACCCTGAAGCGCTGGTGCCAGAATCATGCGATTGGCGAAAAAGTCTGCGTATCGAAATACGTCATCAGGGTGCTCGGTTGCCGGGTCGAGTTCGACAACGCCGCCATCGTGGACGGCGCCGATGATGCCGTCGTAGCCCATTTGACGATATGTTCGGACTGCGAGTGAGCTCGCGCGCATCAGGTTGTACTGAAACTGCATGTACGACTGAACGTCGAGCGATCGATTGGGGGGATAGTTGCCCAACATGTTTACGCAGTAGCTGTAGAAATGCGGCTCGTTAACGGTAGCCCAGATTTTGACGCGGTCTCCAAAGCGCTCAAAGCAAATCTTGGCGTATTTGCAGAACCACTCTGCCATGTCGTTGTTCAGCCATCCGCCTTTGCAAGCAAGCGTGAATGGTAGATCGTAATGGAACAGCGTAACGTTGGGCTCTATGCCATTTTCGAGGCAACAATCAATGACCCGATTATAAAAATCGATACCCTCTTCATTCACTTCGCCGATACCCGTGGGGATGATTCGACTCCATGAAAGAGAGAAGCGATAAGTGTTTTGTCCGCCTTCTTTCATCATGCGGATATCTTCTTCATAGCGATGGTAGAAGTCGCAAGATACATCACCGTCAACATGGTTGATGTTCTTATTGCTTGTGTGGCTAAAGAAATCCCACTCGCCAAGGCCTTTGCCGTCTTCGTTCCAGGCACCCTCGCACTGATAAGACGCCGTGGCGGAACCCCAGAGAAACGGCATGTTGTTCACGTTGTCCATGAATCCCCTTTCCATCATTCAACACGGTGGATACGTGTGGCGGAATTACGATTAAGATGACGTCAACTGATTTGAATCATAGGAGAACGACCAAAGCTGTTTGATTCAATAAATGAACCATGATTTCGAGGAGAGCGGAAAGAGGGATCACGTGAATATCAATGACTTCGATGTGCTCAATCGCATTAGCTCAATCATCAACAGCGAGTTTGGGTCAAACGATGCCGCCATCGCTCGATATCTCATCGCTCACATTAGGCGTTCGAGCGAAATCAATGTTGCCGCAATAACCCGCGATGCATTCGTGACCCGTTCCGCTGTTCGTCGTTTCTGCAATCGATTGGGCTACCAGTCTCTTAGCGATTTGAAAGAATCATTTACTCAATCAGTCTTTCCAAGCGACTTAAGCCATCGAGAGGAGGAATTTGGCTACGAGGAGTACAGGGCAGAGCTCGACGTTCGCATGATCGAGATGTTCGCTGAGGTTGAAAGCGGCGTGTCCGATATCGCTATTAAGCACCTTGCCGACGAAATTGATGGCCATAAAAACGTTGAAATCTGGTGCACCAATAATGTGAGCGCCAATCTCGTACGATTTCAGCAGGAAATGTTTTATGCGGGCAAGATAGTTCGCATAGTTGCTGGGGCTAACGTCGCGGAATTGAAAAACATGGGAGACGTTTCGCAGTCATTGATAATTCTCGTATCGGTCTCCGGGCTATTTGCGTCACAGGCACGTGAGTATCTTGATTGCCGTTCGGGCAGGAAGATTCTAATTACTGCGTTTAGCAACGATGACAAATCGAGGTCTTTTGACCGTGTATATCGTCTTGGTAATGCGGGAAACGGAATTGACCGACTCGGCGTTTATTCGAAATATGCCATGACTTATTTCTTCGACTTGCTATCGTCGTGTTACTTGAGTCGCTACCCCTGCACCAAGGGGGAGCCGCTCTATGGGTCTACTTTGGCCTGGCCCGAGTAGTTCGGCTCTATAGTTCTCCCGCCTAGAGAATGAGCGTGGATAATCTGCCACTTTGGCCTCAGAAACACGCCAAAAGTGGGAGATTATCCACGCTCGATGTCAAACGGGAGAAAATCCACGCTGAATTGTGCCGGTGAAGGCCGATCACGACCTATGTAATAAGCGCAAGGGATCCGTTGTCGAGGGTCGAGACTGCAGACATACTCCATCACGCCAAAGTGTGCCCTTGGGAAATGACGCCAGCATTGCCAAATTCATCACTCCACATAATCAAACTCAGCAAAACCGCAGGTCACGGCTATATAGATACGCCCGGAACCGTGTATCTAGAGGTTTTCGTTGACAGCCCCCAAGGTTGCATCGTATTATCTTTTTCGTTCGCGGGGGCGGCGGTCCAAAAGACCAAAGGACCTGCGGATACTTGAACGATTGGGAGTTTGCCCGAGTGGTTAATGGGGACGGGCTGTAAACCCGTTGGCTCTGCCTACATAGGTTCGAATCCTATAGCTCCCACCCGTCAAGTGCCTGTATAGCTCAGTCGGTAGAGCACTTCGTTGGTAACGAAGAGGTCACCAGTTCAAGTCTGGTTGCAGGCTCCAGTTGGTTAGAGCACACGGTTCATACCCGTGGCGTCACTGGTTCGAATCCAGTCACCGCTACCATAGGTAACACGGTGGCTTCTCAATAGTATGTTGAGAGGCCACTATGGTATAAAGGCAAAGTCCCGTCCGGGGACGACCTGTTAAGAGGAGGGCTTTATGGCCAAAGAGAAGTTTGAGCGCACTAAGCCGCATGTTAACATCGGCACCATTGGTCACGTCGACCACGGCAAGACCACGCTGACCGCTGCCATCACCAAGGTTCTCTCCGAGACCGAGGGCTGCAAGGCTGACTTCACTGCGTTCGAGAACATCGACAAGGCTCCCGAGGAGCGCGAGCGCGGCATTACGATCTCCGTCTCCCACGTCGAGTACGAGACCGCTTCCCGTCACTACGCTCACGTTGACTGCCCGGGTCACGCTGACTACGTCAAGAACATGATCTCCGGCGCTGCTCAGATGGACGGCGCTATCCTGGTCATCGCTGCTACCGACGGCCCCATGGCTCAGACTCGCGAGCACATCCTGCTCGCCCGTCAGGTCGGCGTTCCCTACATCGTCGTCTTCCTGAACAAGTGCGACATGGTCGACGATGACGAGCTTATCGACCTCGTCGAGATGGAGACCCGTGAGCTCCTCTCCGAGTACGATTTCCCCGGCGACGACATCCCCGTCATCCGTGGTTCCGCTCTGGGCGCTCTCGAGGGCGACGCCAAGTGGATGGACGCTATCCGCGAGCTCATGAACGCCGTCGACGAGTACATCCCGACGCCTGCTCGTAACAACGACCTTCCGTTCCTGATGGCCGTTGAGGACGTTATGACCATCTCCGGCCGTGGTACCGTTGCTACCGGCCGTGTCGAGCGCGGTGAGCTCAAGCTCAACGAGCCCGTCGAGATCGTCGGCATCAAGGATACCCAGAACACCGTCGTTACCGGTATCGAGATGTTCCGTAAGTCCATGGACTTCTGCGAGGCTGGCGACAACGTCGGTCTGCTGCTCCGCGGCATCAAGCGCGAGGACATCGAGCGCGGCCAGGTTCTCTGCAAGCCCGGTTCGGTTACCCCGCACACCAAGTTCACCGGTGAGATCTACGTTCTGACCAAGGAGGAGGGCGGCCGTCATACCCCGTTCTTCGATGGTTATCGTCCACAGTTCTACTTCCGTACCACCGACGTTACCGGTACGGTCAAGCTCCCCGAGGGCACCGAGATGGCTATGCCTGGTGACCACATCACCATCGAGGGCGACCTCATCCACCCGATCGCCATGGAGGAGGGCCTGCGCTTCGCTATCCGCGAGGGTGGCCACACCGTCGGTTCGGGCATCGTCTCCACGATCATTGAGTAAATTAGCTCTTTGATATAGCTGACTTAGAGAACCCGGCACTTATTTGGGTGCCGGGTTCTTTTCTGCAATGGATATTGAGCCGTTGCTGGTGTCGAGAGGATCGATAATGGTCCTGGATGCACCGTCGATTAGATCTCGATGGCTTCATTGATGTGTTCCAAATATGAATGGATCCACCGAGAACCAATTGACTCGAGGTTTTCATTGACAGCACTTACGTGGAGCTGATAAAGTAACAACTCGTGCCCGTACGGGGCGGAAATGAAAGGTTCAGGATACATGCGTACTCTAGTTACTCTTGCGTGCACTGAGTGCAAGCGCCGCAACTATACGACCACCAAGAACAAGTCGACCATGCCTGATCGTATGGAGATTAAGAAGTATTGCCCCTGGTGCCGTCACCACACGCTGCACAAAGAGACTCGCTAGTCTCTAGTCATATACGCCAGTAGTTCAATTGGTAGAGCATCGGTCTCCAAAACCGAGTGTTGAGGGTTCGAGTCCTTCCTGGCGTGCCAGTCATTATTCCGTAAGCTCCCTCTTGGGGGCTTACGGTTTACTCATGTATAAGCGCATTGCGCGGAGGTAACCCAAATGGCCAACAAGAAGAACAAGAAGAAGGCTCAGCAGCCGGCACCTGGCAACAACGCTGCTGCCAACTCCAAGGTTGAGGCCAAGAAGGCCGTTGCCAAGAAGAACGAGAAGGCTGCGAAGTCCAAGAAGAACGAGAGGCCTGGTTTCTTCGCCCGCACCAAGAAGTATTTCGCTTCGGTCAAGTCCGAGATGAAGCGTGTCACGTGGCCTGATAAGAAGGAGCTCGTGAACTACTCGGTCGTCGTTTGCGCTTCTCTGGTCGTCGTCGGCGTCGTCATCGCTCTGCTCGATGCTGGCTTTGGCGAGGCTCTTGCTCTGTTCTCTGGATTGAGGGGCTAAACCATGTCTAAGCGTTGGTACGTCGTTCACACTTACTCCGGATACGAGAACCGCGTAAAGTCCGATCTCGAGCATCGTATCGAGACCATGGGCATGCAGGACCGTATCTTTGATATCGAGATTCCTATGGAGCGCGTCACCGAGATCAAAGAGGGTGGCAAGCGCGAGACCAAGGATTCCAAGATCTTTCCGGGTTATGTCCTGGTTCGCATGGAGATGGATGACGATGCGTGGACGTGTGTTCGCAACACGCCCGGCGTCACCGGTTTCCTAGGCGGCAACGGCAAGCCCGCTCCGCTTTCCCGCGACGAGTACAACAAGATGACTCGTCGTCCCGGTAAGGGCGATTCGCCCAAGCGCACCTCGGTTGATATTCAGGTCGGCACGTCCGTCCGCGTCACCGATGGCCCGCTTACCGACTTTGATGGCAAGGTCTCCGAGGTTAACACCGAGGCTGGCAAGCTCAAGGTCACGCTGATGATCTTTGGCCGCGAGACGCCGGTCGAGCTCGACTTTAACCAGGTCGCTGTCATCGCTTAAGTTTTCGTCCGTTCGCGCGAGCGTGCTTCTTCTGTGACTGCTCATCTCAGGAGTGCTTCTAACACGTGCGTGCTTACGATATAGCAAGTACTTCACACTCGTGATTCGAAAGGAATGACCATGGCTGAGAAGAAGGTTGCCAACGTCATTAAGCTCCAGATTCCTGCTGGTGCAGCTAACCCCGCTCCTCCCGTCGGCCCCGCTCTGGGCGCTGCTGGCGTGAACATCATGCAGTTCTGCCAGGCCTTTAACGCCGAGACGCAGGACAAGAAGGGCGACATCATCCCCGTTGAGATCTCTGTCTACGAGGATAAGTCCTTCTCCTTCATCACCAAGACCCCGCCGGCGGCTCACCTCATCAAGAAGGAGCTGAACCTCAAGTCTGGTTCCGCTAAGCCCCAGGCCGACAAGGTTGGTCAGCTCTCCCAGGAGCAGCTCACCAAGATCGCCGAGATCAAGATGCCGGACCTCAATGCCAACGACATTGACGCCGCCAAGAAGATCATCGCCGGTACCGCCCGTTCCATGGGCGTCACCATCGCTGAGTAGCGATTTCTTATGGTAACGACGGGTGCTCCGACCTGGGCGCCCGTTAAATGTGTGCAATAGGGCACACGATACGATGTGGGAGGGCTCACGCCCGTTTAACCACAGGAGGTAATGCACATGGCTAAGCATGGTAAGAGCTATAACGCCGCTGCCGAGAAGATCGATCGCGCCACGCTCTACACCCCCCTTCAGGCTGCCAAGCTCATTAAGGAGCTCGACACCGCCAAGTTCGACGAGACCGTCGAGGCCCACTTCCGTCTGGGCATCGATACTCGTAAGGCTGACCAGAACATCCGTGGTTCCATCTCCCTGCCCCACGGCACCGGCAAGACCGTTCGTGTTGCCGTCTTCGCCGAGGGCGAGAAGGCCCGCGAGGCTGAGGCTGCCGGCGCCGACATCATCGGTTCCGACGAGCTTGTCGCCCAGATTCAGAAGGGCGAGATCAACTTCGACGCCGCTATCGCTACGCCGAACATGATGGCCAAGGTTGGCCGCATCGGTAAGATCCTTGGTCCCCGTGGCCTCATGCCGAACCCCAAGCTCGGCACCGTGACCATGGACGTCGCCAAGATGGTCTCCGAGCTCAAGGCTGGCCGCGTTGAGTACCGCGCCGACCGCTACGGCATCTGCCACGTGCCCCTGGGCAAGAAGTCCTTCTCTGAGCAGCAGCTCGTCGAGAACTACGCTGCCCTGTACACCGAGATCCTGCGCGTCAAGCCCTCTTCTGCTAAGGGCAAGTACGTCAAGTCCATCTCCGTGTCTTCCACCATGGGCCCTGGCGTCAAGGTCGATCCCGCTATCCAGCGCGACTTCCTGGCTGAGTAACTAACAGTTACTGCCTGAGCAAAGCAAGCATTGCTAAAGAGACCCGGTTCTGCCTCGTGCAGGACCGGGTCTCTTGCTTTTGAGTCAACGAAACCACCACGAAGGGGACAGGCACCCTTGTGGTGGTTTTACTTGTGTTGTACTTTAGCGCGATGTAGTACTACCCGAGGCCGAAGGGAGCCCAACATGTTTAAGAACACGCAACAGCTCCTAGGCCTAGCGCTACTAGATTGGATAGCACGCTAGGGTTGTAATCTCGCTATAACGATTTGTTGTACCCGGGTGCGCTATCGTCTGCCGCTTTCAGGCGTGATGAGCGACACGGGTATTTTTCTATCTCTAGGCCTTCTCTCTCTCCTGAAAGCCATCTGTCATAAAACGGTCAATCAGGAGGAACATATAAGCCGCAAAATCACAATCTTTGACGCCACCCTGTGCGACGGTGAGCAGTCGCCGGGCGCCAGCATGAATACCGAGGAAAAGCTCTTCATCGCCCGCCAGCTGGTGCGCATGAACGTGGACGTTATCGAGGCGGGCTTTCCCATCTCGAGTCCTGGTGACTTTCGCTCCGTACAGGAGATTGGCAAGATTGCGGGCGACCGATGCACGGTATGCGGCCTGACGCGCGCTGTCGACAGGGATATCGAAGTGGCTGCAGAGGCGCTCAAAACGGCCCAGAGGCCCCGTATCCATACAGGGCTGGGTGTGAGCACCAGTCACCTGCGCGACAAGCTCCATATGACTGAGGAAAGGGCAATTGAGTGAGCGATCCATGCCGTCAAACATGCTCGCAAGTTCGTTGACGATGTTGAGTTTTATGCCGAGGATGCCGGCCGCTCCGATCAGGAGTTTCTGGTGCGCATTATCGAGGCGGCCGTAAAGGCCGGTGCCACGGTCGTGAACATCCCCGATACGATGGGCTACAACATGCCGTGGGACTTTGGCGCCCGCATCCGTGACCTGCGCGGGCGCTGCGGGTGCGGCCGGTCAGCGTGCGGTCGACGTGATGGAGTATCGCGAGTACGAGATTGAGCGCATTGCGCGCCAGGCATTTGAGGCGGCGCGCAAACGTCGCGGCAAGGTGACGAGCGTTGATAAGCGCAACGTGCTGGAGACGAGCCGCATGTGGCGCGAGATCGTGCATCGCGTGCAAGACGAGGAGTACTCCGACGTGGAGCTTGAGGACCTGCTCGTCGACAACGCCGCCATGCAGCTCATCAGTCGACCGGCAGACTTTGACGTCGTGGTGACGGAGAACATGTTCGGCGACATCCTGTCCGATGAGGCGGCTCAGATTACCGGATCGCTCGGTATGCTTGCCTCTGCCTCGCTGGATGATGGCGTATCGCTGTTTGGGCCGAGCGCTGGCAGCGCTCCTGACATCGCGGGGCTCGGCGTGGCCAATCCGCTGGCTCAAATCTTGTCGGTGGCGATGCTGCTGACCTACGCGCTCGACATGGGCGAGCAAGCCGCGTGGATCGAGAGCGCCGTGGCGCGCGTGCTCGACGAGGGCTGGCGCACCCGTGACATCGCCGATGTCAACACCCCGGCAGATAAGATCCTCGGCACCACGACGATGGGCGACAAGGTCGTCGCCGCGCTGTAGGCGATGCCGATTCAAGCTGTCAAATATCTCAATCTGTAACATCTAAGGGGCAAAATCGTTCCTACCTGTTACAGATTGAGATTTTCGGCCGAGCATCCGTGGTCTGTCTCGATCTGTAACAGCTAACCGATTATTTGGGCCCTACCTGTTACAGATTGAGACAAACCGTTGGGACAGGTCGGACGAGTCAGCAAAACCACCACAAAGGTGCCGGTCCCCTTCGTGGTGGTTTTTAGCGCAACGAGGTGTTCCCAGCCGACCATACGGGCGGCCTTGCGCTCACGCTGCTCGATGACAGCGCATCTTTAGACGCGAAGTGCGGAACCGGGTGCATATACGAGCCGCGTAGCGTTACGAATTCATGGGAATGACCGTATCGCCAATTTGTACGCTTGCAATCTTGTCTGTGTCACAAACTTGCGAGAACGGCCAGGTCTTGTGGACATCAGTGGTGCCGTTATCCAGTTTATTTGCGAAATAGCCGCTGTGGCTGGTTGCGTCCTCAACATGACCGTCTTTGAACGTCACGATGAGGGGTATGTTGCCAACGGCATCCATAGACTCCTCCATGTTTTGAGACATCTTGCCGCTGTTGTTGTCGTGTTCGATGGAACGATCTATGTTGTAGCGGACTGAAACGCCAACGCAGGATACGGTGGCCTCTTGAATCGTCGCCTTGGTGCCGTTAAAGTTGACCGATTTGGGCGCGGGAATCGTAACGGATGTATCTTCGTAATTCAGCTGGAACTTAAGATCCCATGGGCCCGTAAGTATTTTCTTATACTCGGGAAGCTCTTTGCCAGCACGTGGCACAACGAGAGAGTTGATATGCGTGCGGACGGTCCTGCCCATAAGGCCGGGTGATTCAACGCTGAACTGTGCAAAGTATTGAATGCTGGAGTCATTGGGGTTCTTGTCAATGAGCCATGATTGGCCTTGGCCGCCATGCTCGCCATCAACGTATACGTTTCCATCGACACTTCCGGCGATAGTTCCGTTCTCGCCCGGCTCGGAAAGCTTTTTCAGGGCAGCGGGATCGTCGAACGTAAGCGTATAGGCGATGGTAACCATATCCTTGTCGCCCATGATGGCGTCGGCGGTCACGGTGACTCCGTTGTTGGAGCAGCTAGCACCGACGGGCCGGCCAATACGGTCGATGATCTCGGTTTGAGAAGCAGGTCCGTCAAAGATGTCGGAAAGCATGTCAGAAGGAAGCGGCAGGACGCCTGTTGCCATAGCCGTGCCAGCGCCTCCAATGACGATAGCGAGGACTGCCGTTACAGCGGCAATGCGAGCGACTGTTCTTACGGGATGGCGGGCGATGCGCGGCTTGCGTCGCGTGCCATTAAAGTTGCTTTGAGCGGTCGCCGCATCGCTCGAGGCGACGGACTGAGCAATCGAGTTTGCCATGTGCTGCTTCGCATTATCGGTAAACGAAATGTGCTCCAGGGCGTGGCGATAGTCATTCGAATTCGTAGTCATTGTGGTCTCCTTTCAAGGAAAGCCGAAGTGACGCACGTCCGCGGCTAAGGTGCTGGGCGGTTGCAGCTGGCGTCGCGTGAACGGCGTCTGCGATTTCCCTGATGCTCATGCCTGCGTAGTAGTGCAAAAAGATGGCGATGCGCTGTGCTTGAGGCAGGGCCGTGACAGCGGAAAGAATGGCGCAGTCGCGTTGCGCGAATTCTTGCTCGGTATGTGTTACGGGTGCGCAGAAATCGGGGAGCGAATCGAGGCCGACAACCGGGTGATTCGCGTGCGTACGGCCGATATCGCGACATGCGTTCAGTGCGACTCGGATCACCCAAACACGTTCGTGTTCGAGCGAGTCGAACGGTTGAGTGCGTTGGGGAATCTTGATCAGCGTGTCCTGGCAGATGTCTTGAGCGTCGTCAGCGGATCCAAGGGCCGAATAGCACAATCGAAGGATGAGGTCGGAATACGTGTCGACCAAGCGCTTTGCTTCCCGCTCGATCTGATCGGCATCGCATCGGAGCGTGCTATTGCGGTTACGGCGTGCAGGCATAGTGTCACCTCCAATTGGTCGTGGTGGATATAGGGAAGGCGTCTCGCGAGGTCCCTCTACATACAACACGGTCGAGACTGCATAAGTTGACAAAAAAAGACGGCACGTGAGCGCCGTCCTTACAAAACAATGAGTGTTCTCGTTAATTACACAAGCACCGTGATGGACAGGTCGGACGAGTCAGCAAAACCACCATAAAGGTGCCTATCCCCTTCGTGGTGGTTGTTGGCAGTTACCAGGGGGTTCTGGCGGTTGAAGACTCGATTGTTTCGTGGCGTTTGAGCTCGCGGCGCATGGTTTGCGAGTTGAGCCAAGCGGCCTTCCAACCGCGCGTGGGGTAGCGCGCCTCGTCAATTTCGATCTTGGTATAGCCGCAGGCGTTGACAATCTTCGTTCCGCATGGGTGTTGGCGCTCGCGTTGAAAGTTGGGGCCGTAGCTTTGGTGCACATGCCCGTGAATCATATAGTCGGGACCCCAAGACTCAAGAGCCGCATTAAAGCACTCGAATCCTCGATGCGGCAGGTCGTCCAGGTCGCCCATGCCTGCGACGGGTGCATGGGTAAGTAGAATATCGCATCCGTCTACCAGTGCGATTTTTCGCGATAGCTTGCGCATGCGTTTTGCCATCTCGCGCTCGGTATACATGTTCGCGCCGTCGCGGTAGCGCATGGAACCGCCCAGACCCGCAATGCGAATACCTCGGTACACATATACGCTGTCCTCAACACAAATGCACCCGCCCGGTGCATGGCGCGCGTAGCGGTCGTCGTGGTTGCCACGAACGTACACAAGCGGTTTGTTGATGACAGTGACCAAAAACTCAAGATAGTCCGGATCCAGGTCGCCTGCGGATAGAATCAGGTCAACGTCCTCAAAGCGCTCCTTGCGAAAACATTCCCACAGGCAGCGCTCCTCTACATCGGCAATGGCTAGGATATTCATAGGGCACGGACCTCCGGCTCGTTATCGAGCTGCGGAATCGAGCCTATAACGTTGTCAGCCAGCCAGTTCATATCGACAATCTGCGTACTCGGCAGGGGAGGGAAGCCCTCAATCTGAACCACGCCGTCCTGGCTGTGGAGCTCGCCGCCAAATGGGTTGATGGAGCCCTCGACAATGCCGTTGCGAAGCAGCTGCACAAGTTTACGCGTCTGATAGGGTAGGCCCGGAGCGTAGCGAATATCGATGACGCCGGAGCTCATACCGTACCAGTAGTTGACGGCGCGCACCTGCTGGTCATCGGCGGTCTCGTCCCATGTGCCGTGCAGTAGGCTGCGTACGATGAGTTCGTAGTAACGGCCCCAGTTCCATACCGGCATAGCAATACCGGTAACTTCCTTGCCGTTTACCAGACGGTGAAGCCCGTAGGCGGTGGGGTCCTCGAGAGACTTGGACATATCGGCGCCGGTCATGACGCTCACGCCCTCGCGACACATGGCTTCGGCAAGACCGCCGGCGGGAACATCTCCCCAAGTGAGGATAATCTGCGCACGAGGGTCGAGCAGCGAGGCACCGATAGCGAAGGCGTTGATTTCGCTCAGCGCGCCCGAGGCGAAGACCGACGCATGGTAGCCAATACGGTGGTTGTCGGCCATGCTGGCGGCAAGGGCGCCCAGTAGGAACTTGGCCTCGTACATCTTTCCAAAGTACGAGCGGACGCTTTGGTGGGGAAGGCCGATTGAGCAGTTAAGGAACCGCACCTGGGGATACTCGACTGACGCCCTGAGCGTGTATTCCATGAGCCGGTGTGAGGTCGAGAAGATGACGTTCGCCCCGTGCTTTACGGCTGTCTCGACGGCGGCGTAGAACACGTCCGGATCGTGACAGTCCTCGAACGCCTCGGTGCGCACGATACCGCCAAAGTGCTCATCGAGATACTGACGTCCTTGGTCGTGCAGGCTGTCCCAGCTCGACGTCGCACAGGGGAACTCATGGATAAAGGCGATGCGCAGGGGGTTGGCCGCCGAATAGACGGTCTTGCCCATAAAGAAGTTGAGCACGCCGGAGGTGGACTTGGCGGGCGCCTCTTCCTCATCGACGCTCGGCGCTTCGACAAGATCGACCTTGTCCTCGTCATTTTTGCCGGCAATGACCAGCTCGCGCCAAATCTTGCACAGGCGGTTTACGACGATGTCCGTCGGCGTATCCAGTAGACGGTCTTGGTTGTACACGTTGAGGTAGACGAGCATGGCGTCGGCGGGCGTAATGTCCAGATGGTCGCCGCCGGCGCGCAGGTAGGCGCGCTTAAAGAGCAGGAAGGTGTGGCGCAGGTAGTCGACCTTTTTCTGCGGCCATTTTTCGATAAGGTCCTGACCGAGCATCTTGGCGAGCGTCTCGTAGCTTCCCTCACGCGAGAACTCGATCTCGTATAGGGGGCAGACGCGCCAAAACGCGCAGAACTCACCGTATAGGCGGCTTTCGACGGAATCCCATGTGCCGGGGTAGAGACGGGTAATCTTGGCAGAAACCGTCGGGGCGTCCAGGAATTTGAGGACACTGACGCGTTTGTTGCCTTCCTGGACATAGAACCGATGCATGAACTCGGTGACGATGATGGGGTCGCGATAGCCCTCGGTCACCTGGATGTCGTAGAGGTTGGACCACTTGCGGGCGAACTCGGTGTTAAACGGCAGCAGGGGCATAAAGTTGCACGAAAAGGCGGACTGACGACCTTTGGTAACCGTGCCGACGACCATTTCGAGCGGAATATCCCGCAGGCCGACGCTCTCTCGCTGACCTAAGGGGAGCTGGGCAACCAAGCTGTCGAGGTCCGTAAGGTACGGGTGCTCGCTTTGGCTGATGGCGCGACGGCGTCCCTGCTCGCCGCGCTTGCGTGCTTGACGATAGGCCTCTTCCATGGTGTCTACTCCCTTAGTCGTTTAAACAACGATATGAACCATGGTACCACGATGCGAAACTACCACAAAGGTGCCTGTCCCCTTTGTGGTAGTTTAGGCGATGATGGGGGCGATGGCACGAATGCAGGCGTCGGTTGCCGTGAAGGTGGTGCTATCGTCGCTGACGATAAAGATGATTTTGCCCTTGACGCCAAAGTCGCCGATCTCGCTAAAGAGCACGTACGGCTCCTTGTCAAAGCCAGAGATGGGAAGCACCGCGGCCTTGGTGGCGTCGGTAAGCTCATCTGCCAGCGCGTCCAGCGAGGCCCACTTAGACGTGTCCTTTACGGCAACGGGCACGGCCACGCGCCCAAAGGGCATCAGATGCACGAGCGTGTTCTTGGAGATGTTGGAGTTGGGCACAATGATGGTCTGCCCGCAGGCATCCTCGATGGTCGTGTGGCGCCAGGTGATGTCTTGGACCACGCCCGACACGCCGCCGACCTCGATATTGTCGCCGGGCTTGATGATGCCCATGAAGGTCACCTGCATACCGCCGATAAGGTTCGACAGCGTGTCCTGAAAGCCGAGCGAGATGGCGATGCCGCCGACGCCAAGAGCGGCGACGAGGGCGTTTGCATTAATGCCAAAACAGTTGTCGAGGATAAAGCTGCCGCCGATCATCCAGATGACGGCGCGTGTGATGTTGATGAAGATGCTCGATGCTGGGAGCGGGTTATCATCGCGGTTAAGCAGGTGGTGCAGGGTCTTGGACGCGATTTTGGCGGCAACGGCGGTGCCGATGGCCAAGATACCGGCCCAGATGATGTTGTGGACCCATCGTTGTGCAAAGAAATGAAGAATTGGCTCAAACAATTCCATGTAGGGAAACCTCCTCATGATCATCCAACCATGATACCCACCAAGAAGCCCGTCCGATCAAATTCGGACGGGCTTCTGTGCTCGATATAAGGTTTATGCGGCGGGGCTGCAAGGCCCGGCGGTGTAGCTTAGCGTCGACGCTTCCAGATAATGCCGAGAATGATGATGACGATGCCGCCGATGAGGCATGCGCCAATCACGGCTAGCGTGCGGTCTCCCGTTGCGGCGAGCTTGCCGGTCGTCTTCTTGGTGATGACCTTCGTGGTCGTCGTGTCCGTCTTAGGCGAGGGCTTAGGCGTCGGGGCCGGTGTGGGCGTGGGGTCCACGGCTGCGGAGCCGAAGCTGATGGTGCCGGCGAGTCCGGCCATCTTGCTCTCCCAGCCGTTTTGCCCAATCAGCGCCCTCAGCGCCGCCTCACACGTGCCCCACTCGGTGCGCTTGGTGGCGTGTGCGAAGGTGGGGAAGTCGGTCGTGTTGGTAATGATGTAGTTGTTGGTGGCGACGGT
>URZJ01000008.1 GCA_900552395.1 uncultured Collinsella sp.
ACATCGGCGCCCTCGCGCATGACAATGCCCTTACCCAACTCGAACTTGTAGGTCTCGGGGTCGTTGATAACCGGCGAGGCCAAACGGGCGAAGCGCATGTACACCGGACCGTCGCACTCGTAGGCGGCGCGCGTCACGGCGCGGGCCTCCACGTCGTCGGCGGGAACAATTACGGTCATGCCGGGGATGACGCGCATGAGGGCGATATCCTCGCAGCACTGGTGCGTGGCGCCGTCCTCGCCCACCGAGATGCCGGCGTGCGTGGCACCGATCTTAACGTTGAGGTGCGGGTAGCCGATGGAGTTGCGGACCTGCTCAAAGGCGCGACCGGCAGCGAACATGGCAAAGGTACTCGCGAAGGCAACACGACCAGTGGTCGCGATACCGGCGGCGACGCCCATCAGGTTGCTCTCGGCAATGCCCACATCGAAGAAGCGGTCGGGGCAAGCGGCCTTAAACTTACCGGTCTGTGTGGCGGCGGCCAGGTCGGCGTCGAGGACCACAAAGTCATCGTGCTCGTTGGCGAGCTCGACGAGGGCCTCGCCGTAGCTTACGCGCGTGGCGATTTTCTTGACGTCTGCCATCCTAGAGCTCCTCTCCGGCGGCCGTGAGCTCTGCCATGGCCTGCTCAAACTGTTCATCGTTGGGGGCCTTGCCGTGCCAGCCAACCTGGTTCTCCATAAAGGACACGCCCTTGCCCTTTGTGGTCTCGGCGATAATGGCGGTCGGCTGCCCCTTGGTGGCGCGAGCCTCGGCAAAGGCGGCGCGGATCTGGTCGAAGTCGTTGCCGTCGGCGAGCTCAACCACGTGGAACTTGAACGCGCGGAACTTGTCGGCGAGCGGCATGGGGTCGTTGACCTCCTCGACGGGACCGTCAATCTGAAGGCCGTTGTGGTCGACGATCACGCAGAGGTTATCGAGCTGCTGGTTGCCGGCAAACATGGCGGCCTCCCAGACCTGGCCCTCCTCGCTCTCGCCATCACCCAGCAGGGCGTACGTGCGATAAGTATCGCCCCAGTGCTTGGCGGCAACGGCCATGCCCACGGCGGCGGAAATGCCCTGGCCGAGCGAGCCGGTGGACATGTCGACGCCCGGGGTGTCGTTCATGTTGGGGTGACCCTGCAGGTGGCTGCCGATATGGCGCAGCGTCTCAAGATCCTCCTTGGGGAAGAACCCGCGCTCGGCGAGCACGGCGTACAGGCCCGGAGCGCAATGGCCCTTGGAGAGCACAAAACGGTCGCGATCGGCCTTGCGGGGATCGGACGGGTCGACGTTCATTTCCTCAAAGTACAGATAGGTCATGATGTCGGCAGCACCGAGCGAACCGCCCGGATGGCCGGACTTGGCAGCGTGCACGCCGGTGACGATGCCCTTCCTTACCTCATTGGCAACCTTTTTGAGCTCTTCATCGCTCATTGTGCCTTCCTTTCATCCTCTTTAGACAAGATGCGCACGGCACCGAAGGTAATCCCAACACAGCCGCAATGCACGTACGTCATTCATTATGCTGGAAACTGATGGCTTTACCAGAGTTTTTATCATTATTTGAACAATTTAGCAGGCAGAACCGCTGATGAAACGGTTTATCAATGTGAACGTCTTTTGGATGGAACGCGGTCGCCCCTACGCGCTAATGTCCTTGAATCCCTCGCCGAAGGCTTCCGTAACGTCAGCGACCGTCACAATGGCGTGAGGATCGCGCTCGCGCACGATCGTCTTGAGGGTATTGAGCTCTCGACGGCTCACGATGACCATGATCACCGGCTTCTCGGCACCCGAATACATGCCAGTCGCCTTAAACTTGGTACAACCACGACCCAGGCCATACATAATATCGGCAGCGATATCAGGGAACTTGTCCGAGATGATGAGTACCATACGGCGTTTGTTGCCACCATCGACCACGGCATCGATCACGTAGCCGCTAATGACCATCGAAAGGCCTGCATATAGTGCATTTTCGATTGAAAAGACCGGAGCCGACAGCGCACATACGGCAACATCGATCGCCATGACGGTCGAGCCCACGGGCAGCGAGGTATTACGCGAGATGATTTGGCCAATCGTGTCCGAGCCGCCGGTGTTGGCGCCGGCGCGCAGCACCATGCCATAACCGATGCCCGTGATGATGCCGCCCCACATAGCGGGCAGCATCAGATCGGCATGTGCCAGCGGCGCCACAAACGGAGCGAACAGGTCGGTGAAAAAGCCCAGCAGCACAAAGCCCGTCGCCGTCTGCACCACGTAGAACATGCCGCCCTCGCGCATAACGACCAGCAGCAGCAAGGCGTTCATCACGATCGTCTGAATACCAACGGGAAGCGATAGACCGCGCGATGCGCCGACCGCCTGGATAATGGTGGCAAGGCCCGTAACGCCACCGGCAGCAAGGCCGTTGGGAATCAAAAACAGGTCGGTCGCAATAGCGGCCAGAGCGCACCCCAACATAATCTGGGGCAGGTCGTGAAAGAAGTTCATCGAAAGAATGCGCTTAATGTCCAGACGATATGCCATGCTGCCTCCCTCAAAAAAGCGCACCCAAACGGATGCGCTTCGAACTTCTTGCTGTATTCGATTCTACCGATTCGCCGGACAAAAACCACCCCTGCGCAGGGTTTATTCCGGATACAAACCCGTCCAACCGTTGGGCTTAGCATCGGCTTGAAGCCGCCCGATGTTTTAGATCTCCGAGCCTTCTGCATCGGCGTTGCCAGTGGCCCAGCGATGGTAGCCAATAACAAACGGGTCCAGGTCGCCATCGTCAAGAACTGCCTCGACGTTGCTGGTCTCAACGCCCGTGCGTAGGTCCTTAACCATCTGATACGGGTAGAGCACGTAGCTGCGGATCTGGTTGCCAAAACCAATCGTGGTTTTGGGTCCGCGAATCTCATCCAGGGCCTCGGCGCGCTTCTCGAGCTCAATCTCGTACAGGCGAGCCTTGAGGATCTGCATGCACGCGGCCTTGTTCTGGATCTGGCTGCGCTCGTTTTGGCAGGTGACCACAATGCCGCTGGGGAAATGCGTCACGCGCACGGCGGAGTCGGTGGTGTTAACGCCCTGACCGCCCGGGCCGCTCGCGTGGTACACGTCCACGCGGATGTCATCGGGACTGATTTCGATGTCGATATCATCGGGTAGCACGGGGATGACCTCGACGCCGGCAAACGTGGTCTGGCGGCGCTTCTTGTCGTCGGTGGGGCTAATGCGAACCAAGCGGTGGACGCCGGCCTCGGCGCGCAGCATGCCAAATGCGTCCTTGCCCTCGACGGTAAAGGTCGCGCGGTCGATGCCGATGACCTCGGCTGCGGGACAGTCGTTGATGGTGACCTTCCAGCCGCGACGCTGGCAGTACTTCATGTACATCTTAAAGAGCATGAAGGTCCAATCCTGGGCCTCCAAACCACCCTGCCCGGGCTTGATGGTCACAATCGCGTCGCCATGGTCGAACTCCCCGGTAAACCAGCTCGCAAGCTCAAGCTCGTCGATGGCGCGGGCCAGGCGTTCTGCCGTAGCGGTAGCCTCCTCGCGAAGGGCGGCGACATCGGGGTCATCCCCCATCTCCTCGGCAAGCTCCAGCGCGGCGCGGGCATCGGAAAGCTCGCCGCGCGCGTTGTCCACGGCAGCGATATCTTCCTTGGTGCGCGCGATTTCCTCCATGGTGACACGGGCGGCGTCGTCATCCCAAAAGCCGGGGGCCACGCTTTTGGCCTCGAGCTCGGTCACGCGCGTGCGCTTTTCGTCCAAGTGGAGATATGACTCGACCTCGCCGAGCCGGTCCGCAAACGCGTCCAGCTCGGCGGGCGTTACCTCTAAAGCCTCAGCCATTAACGATTCCTGCCGTGGCAGTACTTAAACTTCTTGCCGCTACCGCAGGGGCACGGGTCGTTGCGGCCCACGTTGACGTACGGATCGTCGCTCTCGGACTTGCGATAGGTGGTCACCTTGCCACCGTTGTTGACGGCAGCCGGACCACCCTGGACAGCCGTGCGGGCCTGCACCTGCGCCTGCTTGCGCAGCACCGAGTCGCCGTTGTCACCATCGACCTCGGCAGGACCGGAGAAGTGCGCACCCTCGAGCGCGGGCTCCTCCTTGTGCTCCACGGCACGCGGGGCAGCCTTGATCTCGATGCGCAGAACCGTGCGCAGGTAATCCTCGTACATGGTGTCGACGAGGATCTGGAACGCGCCGTAGGCCTCGGTCTTGTACTCGACCAGCGGGTCGCGCTGGCCAAAGCCGCGCAGGCCGATGCCGGTCTTGAGATAGTCCATCTCCTGCAGGTAGTTCATCCAGCGGGTATCGATGACGCGCAGCATGACCTGGGTGTTGAGCTCGCGCATCAGGTCCTCGCCCAAGCGCTCGGCCTTCATGTTGTAGCACTTCTCTACGTAAGCCAGGACATCGGCAGCCAGAGCCTCATAATCCTCGTCGGGGAACTTCGGCGTATCGATGTGGCCGGTGAGCTCCACAACCCACTTGCGCAGGCCCTCCAGGTCGCGCTCGCCATCGTGACTGTCCTTGGTGCAGAACTCCTGCACGCAGCGGTACACGGTGTCGTGCATGACCTCGGTGATGTGGTCGGTCAGGTCCTTGCCGTCCAGAATCTTATTGCGCTCGGCGTAGATGACCTGGCGCTGCTTGTTCATGACGTCGTCGTACTCAAGGACGCTCTTACGCATGGAGAAGTTGATGCTCTCGACCTTGTGCTGGGCGCTCTCGACGGCCTTGGAGATGATCTTGTGCTGGATGGGCATGTCGTCGCCCATGTCGGCCGTGACCATCATCTTGGAGACGCGGTCCATCTTGTCGCCGCCGAACAGGCGCATGAGGTCGTCCTCGAGCGACAGGTAGAACTGGGTCTCGCCTGGATCGCCCTGACGGCCGGAACGGCCGCGCAGCTGGTTGTCGATACGGCGGGACTCATGGCGCTCGGTGCCGATGACGGTCAGGCCGCCGGCGGCAAGCACGCGCTCGCGCTCGGCCTTGCAAGTCTCCTTGGCCTCGGCGTTAAACTGCTCGAGCTGCTCGGGCGTCACGTCCTCCATGGTCAGGCCCTCGTACTCAAGGCGCTCGCGCACCAGCTCGTCGGGGTTGCCGCCCAACAGGATGTCGGTACCACGACCGGCCATGTTGGTAGCGATGGTCACGGCGCCGTAGCGTCCGGCCTGGGCAACGATATGAGCCTCGCGCTCATGGTGCTTGGCGTTGAGGACCTCGTGCGCGATGCCGCGCTTGGTAAGGGCGGCCGACAGCTTCTCGGAGCTCTCGATGGAGACGGTGCCCACCAGGACCGGCTGGCCCTTGGCGTGACGCTGCTCGACATCGTCGGCGACGGCGTTGTACTTGGCCTGAATGGTACGGTACACCAGGTCCTCGTGGTCAACACGCTGAACGGGTTTGTTGGAGGGGATGACCTCGACGGGCAGCTTGTAGATCTCGCGGAACTCGGCATCCTCGGTGAGTGCCGTACCGGTCATGCCGGAGAGCTTGTCATACAGACGGAAGTAGTTCTGCAAGGTGATAGTGGCCAGCGTCTGGTTCTCCTCGCGCACGAGCACGCCCTCTTTGGCCTCGATGGCCTGGTGCAGGCCCTCGGAGTAACGGCGGCCTTCCATAATGCGGCCGGTGAACTCGTCGACGATCTTGACCTCGCCGTTGGTGACCACATACTGCTTGTCGCGGTGGAACATGTACTGGGCCTTCAGCGCCTGCTGCAGGTGGTTGACCAGCTGGCCCGAAAAGTCGGCGTAGATGTCCTCGATGCCCAGACGGCGCTCGATCTTCTTAAGACCGCGCTCGGTGGCGGCGATGGTGTGCTTGGCCTCATCCATGACGTAGTCGCCCGTGGGCTCGACGTCCTCGGTGGCGGTGAGCATGTCGTGCGACACGTCCTCACCGCGCTCCAGGCCGCGCACGGCACGCGCGAAGTCCTTGTAGGTGCTGGCGGACTTGGTGCCGGCGCCCGAGATAATGAGCGGCGTTCTGGCCTCATCGATCAGGATGGAGTCGACCTCGTCGACGATGGCGTAGTTATGGCCGCGCTGTACGCGCTGCTCGGGGCGGGTGACCATGTTGTCGCGCAGGTAGTCGAAACCGAACTCGGAGTTGGTGCCGTAGGTGACGTCTGCCTGGTAGGCCGGACGCTTGAGCTCGAGCGGCATATTGTTCTGGAGCAGACCGACGGTCATCCCCAGGTACTTATAGATGCGGCCCATCCACTCGGAGTCGCGCTTTGCCAGGTAATCGTTGACGGTAACGACATGCACGCCCTTGCCGGCGATAGCGTTGAGGTAGCCGGCCAAGGTGGAGACAAGGGTCTTGCCTTCGCCGGTCTTCATCTCGGCGATATGGCCCTCGTGAAGCGCCATGGCGCCGATGAGCTGCACATCAAAGTGGCGCATGCCCATGGTGCGCTTGGAAGCCTCACGCACGGTGGCAAAGGCCTCGGGGAGCATGTCGTCGAGCGACTCGCCGTTGGCGTAACGCTCGCGGAACTTATCGGTCTGGCCGCGGAGTTCCTCCTCGGTCATCTTCTCAAACTGGGGCTCAAGACCGTTGATCTGGTCGACGATCTTGTAGTAGCGCTTAAGGTCCTTATCGGATCCAAAGGACAGCAGCTTTGACATGAATCCCATGTGGTTTTCCTTTTTGGCCATCGCCCACGCCGTGCAGCTGCGGGCGAGTTAAACACAGATGATTGTACTTTAGCCAAACAAGGCGCGGCCTATACGGTCGACCTCGACCGCCACGTAATAACTATGACCAACCTGCCACAATGGGACAGGTTTATTTTGGCAAGTTTTATCTGAGCAAACGCCGTCTCTCTGTCATTTGGTGCAAACCAACCTGTCCCCTTCGCACCAATCTGGTGCAATGGGGACAGGTTAGTTTGCACCAACAAGAAAAGGGCCGCGCACCCAATTGGATGCACGGCCCTTTTGCCATGAATGCGAGCGATTCCTCGGCGAGCTATTTACTCAGCAGCCTCGGTGGTCTCGGCCTCGGCAGCGGCCTCCTCGACGGGAGCCTCTGCGGGAGCCTCGGCGGCCTGCTTGGCAGCCTCCTCGGCAAACTTAGCAGCACGCTTGGCCTTCTCGGCAGCCTTAGCCTCAGCGGCGGCCTTGCGAGCGGCCTCGGCCTCAGCAGCCTTGGCAGCCTTGGCAGCCTTGGCCTCCTCGGCCTTCTTGAGCTGGGCGGCAGCGGCGCCACCGAACTTGTCGGCGAAGCGCTGGACGCGTCCACCGGTGTCGACGAACTTCTGCTGGCCGGTGTAGAACGGGTGGCACTCGTTGCAAAGCTCAACCTTCATCTCGGACACGGTAGCGTGCGTCTTGAAGGTGTTGCCGCAGGAGCACGTCACCGTGCACTCGACATACTGGGGATGGATACCCTGCTTCATGGTAGGACTCCTTATTGGTCAGGCGCTGGTTACCGATCAGCGCATAAGGCGTCTTGGTTTCCGACCAAGACAACAAACTCGGCTATGGTACCACGGCGCCGCGCGTCCCACAAAAGGTTCACGGTCTTTTCGGCACAACACGAGCTGGACCTTAAATATCAACTTCATCCGAACACTCCCCCACATTCATCTCTCGTATGTATCGAGGTATTCCTGCTTGAGCGTCTGCGAGGACGACTTGATCTTTTCCACGAGCGTGCCGGCCTCGATGAAGTAGAACGAGTTGGTGAGGTCTGCCAGGTCGTCGAGCAGATGGCTTGAAATGAGCACGCTTCGTCCCCGCGCCACCTCGCTGCGCATCGCGTCGCAGGAGGTTTTCCGTTTTCCCGGATCGAGGCCGTTCAGCGGTTCATCGAGGATGAGGTACGGGCAATCGGTCGCTATCGCCATGGCAAGCTTTACCTGCTGCTTCATTCCTGTCGAGAGTTTACGGGTCGGCTTGTCGAGATATGGGGAGTCGCAGAGCGAGTCGATGTCGGCGGCCGATTTCCACGCCTCCCTAACGAAAGCAAGGTGCTCGATGGCCGATAGCGTGGGATAGAGATCCGCGCTGCCCGAAGAGCTCAGGTAGACGAGTTCTGCAAATTCGGCTGATCGACGTTGGCAGATTCCGTCTGCCGCCAGGCTTCCCGAGCGGATGCGGGTGGGAAATTGGCCCGACAGCGCTTCAAGAAGGGTGGTTTTCCCCGAGCCGTTGGGAGCAACGAGGCCCGCCGCCGTTCCCGGGCTCAGGAAAAGCGACCCGATTGAAAGTATCGTCGTGCTTCCGTATCCCACGCTCGCGTCTAGAAGCTCGAGCCCATGGTGCTTTTTCGCGGGTCCAGGCTGTTTGGGGGAACGTGTCGCAACGGCGCCGACCGTAAAAAAGACCGCGACGTATGCCAGGGCCACGGCAAGCATCGATGCGCTGCCTGAACCGGAGCCAATGAATTCTGTCGGGAAGCATCCTACGTAACCCGTTGCCTCGATAGGCGAGAATACGGGCAGTGGCAGGAGCCCGAGCACGGCATTATGCCCTAGTGCCGAATCGGACAGTAACGGGAATGCCGGGGCCGCGACAAGCAGCGCGGAGGCAAGGGGGCCCGCGAGGACGCGCCTCGTTGCGGTCGATAGGACGGCGGAGCAAACGGATATCAAGGTTCCGCCCGCAAGCAGCGCGAGAAGCAGGGCTGTGAAGACGTTTCCCGCGGTCGTGGTGGTAAGCGCGCCGTCATGGAAGAAGGCGATCGGGTACCCAATTTGCCCGAAGCCGTTTAGGACCAAGGCGTAAATGCCCCCGGGTGCGAGGCCGGCGAGGAGCATCGCGGTCCCCGCGACGATTATCGAAAACACGATCTGAATAAGGCGCCGGAATTTGGGCACGGGCGCCTTTGCCGCCAGGGTCCCGGGCCTTGTGGCGCCGAGCACGAGTATCGACGAGAGAAGGAAGGGGATGAAGGGAAGGAAAGACGGCGCCGTGGCAATGGCGTAAGGCAGGAAGGAAAGGAATGGCAGGTCGTTTGCGGAGGCCGGGATATCCGTGATGCCGGAGCTGCTCAGGGCACGGCAATATGCGAGCGCTGCGTCATTGGTCTCTCGGTCTCCCACGATGGACCCGGATTGGAAGCCTTCGCCCATGAGCGCGTAGTAGCTCTCGGCAGAATCGAGAAAGGCGGCGTCGGTTTGAGCGGCAAGGGCGGCGTTCGCGTATCTTGCAAGCTCCGCGTCAGCTTGCTGCTCTGGCGATAGGTCTGTGCCGCTGGCCCGGGGCGCGCGCATATTGAATGCGTCGACAAAGCCCTGCATGCCCTGCTTCATAAAGAAGGGCCCGTAGATGGGTGAATTGAACGCAATGGGGACGGAAAAGGCTGCAGCGAGAACGAGCGTACAAATCCATGCGGCCTTGTCTCTTAGGATCAGTTTGAGAAGAAGTCGACAGTACATTCAGAAGCACCTACGTTCCTCAAAGAATCGTTAGATTAAAAGTAACAGACCGGATGAAGATACGTGCGACGGGGGCGAGGCGAATGGCTGAGCGGTATCGATATGCGGGTTCAACGGTATTATATTGGCCACATAGATTTTTAACTTGCATTTCTACCCGCCCTTTTCGTAGAGTCGCCGATACGTGCTTAGCGCACCCTCGGCGCGTCCGGCAGGCTTTGCGAAATGGGATCCAGGAGACTTCGGCGCAGCATCATCTTGCGGAATGCTTCTAATGAGCCTCCCATCCTTCAAAAACAGAATCTCATCGCACAGCCTATCGACCGAATCCAAGATGTGGGATGACATGATGATGCACGTACCAGAATCGGCCAGCTTCCTGAGAATCTCGGAATGCAAGTCCACCCTGCTGGGGTCGAGCGCGTTCATGGGCTCATCTAATAGAAGGTACCGCGCGCCCGTCGCATACGCAATCGCCAGGGTAAGCTGCTGCTTCATGCCCTGGCTCAGAGTGCGGATCCTCATCTTCGCGAACTCGCCTATCTGCGTTTGTTCCACTATCTCTTCGATATCGCGAGCATGCGGCCACATATCGCAAACCATCTTGAGGTGATCTTCCGCACGCAATCCGGGATACAGCAGCGTCCCCTCACCAGGTGCATAGAAGATCATAGAACGGACCTCTCTCGCACCCGTACCCTGCACCTCATCCAGAACGATGCTCCCGTCCACGCGAGGACCCGGCAAACCTGCCATCGCACGCAGCAACGTCGTCTTTCCATGCCCGTTCGGAGCGACGAGACCGTAGACCGTACCCGGGGCAAACTCAGCGTTCACCGAATCTACGAGCACCTTCTTTCCATAAGAGATCGTCAGCGTTTGAAGGTCAATCATCGAGATCATCCCCTTTCGATCTTTGGAACACTCAGGCGCACCATCAACGGAGATACGGCGCCCAAGACCACCAGCAGAGCGCCCGATGCGCCGACGACCTCTCCAAAAGGCATCGCGTTCGTCCCTCGCCCAAGGAACCCAATCGTCCCCACCTGGGAAGCGGGATCAAACGAGGCGAATGGAGCCAGCAGCGCGACGCCCATGCCCACGCTTTCAACATGAGCGCTCAACAAACCCAACACCAAGAGAACCGCGCAAACCATTCCGGTGACAACGGGGTTGCGGCTAATCGCTGCTGTCAACGCAGCGACGACGGAAATCACGCCGTATGCCATGACCAGCAACGGAATACTGCACAACACCGCCTCCCCCACCATGGACGTTGTCGAAGCTCCCGCCCGAATGAGAGCGACGGGATACTCCGATCCACCCGCACCGTTCTTAATCACGGACACAACGACAGCGGGAACCATCGACACCAAAAGCAGCACCAAGCCAAGCAGGAGAGCCAGCGCAACAGCCGTCAGAAAACGCACATGCGCTGTTGCGGGGATCTGGAGAACCAGAAGGGAACGACACTGCAGGTGGGTGCACGCGAGCGATGTGACAACCACGGGCAACAGCAAAAATAAGGAGGGAAGCGCTGCCTGGAGATACGAAAGGAGGATTAATGGGGGCATCTTCGTACTTAACTCGTAAACCTTGGGGTCCGGCAAGCTCGCGATCGACTCAAGCAGAAGGGCGCGCGCCTCCGCACGAGAAGGAGTCTCCGGCTCGATTCCGATCGATTGCAGGAGAGTCGCATCTGCCGCGCCCAGCTCACCTCGAGCGCGCTCGTACGTCGCAAGGCTTCGAAACCCCTCCGCAGGCATAGGCGCGTACACGAAACCCGAAAGAGCATCCCGCATGTCTTCCAGGGCCGCTTTGCCCTCGACGTCCATATTCGCAGCGTTCTGCTCTAGATACCGATCTATTGAACGGAGCTCCCCATCCCTATACCGAACAGCGGAAACGTTATCAGCGTCAGGAAACATCTCGACCAGAGCCGGGGCCAGCATCGTCGTCGACATTGCAATCGCGCATACGGCGAGGGTAGGAGAACGCAGGAGCAGTTTCCCCATCGTTCTTACGTATGCAACGGCGGAGGCACAAGCGCTCGAACGAGTTGCCGTTCTCGATGCAGTGAAGGAACCTCTCTCAAGACAAATCGGGAATATCGGGCACGCGCAGCCGCTCTTTCCAGCAACGCAAAGCAGGCTAATTGCCAGCACCTCGATCCCGATTGCGCATACGAGGGCAATCGCGCCACGCTCGAAGCAAAGTCCAGGCAGATTCACTATCTGCGTTGTCGGGTACGGGCTATAGGCGCCGACGGTCAACTCAGTGTTCGCATACGTAAGGGGATTCAACAGGGCGAACTCACGTAAAGCGATGGATCTTCCGTAATACCCGGGAACCATCGTCACCCCCATCAGGGCACATACGAACACGATTCCAAGCGTAGGGTTATTGGCAATCTTCACGGCAAGGTGAACGACAAGCGAGATGAACGCTGCCACCAAGAATTGCAAGATGGCCGTCTGCGCGAACACCAGCCAAGCCGGTTTGATAACCGGAGTCGCATATTGAATGTAGCCTATCGGATAGAACGGCGAGCCCGGGCCATTCTTCACAAGCGCGGCGATTATCCCTGGAAGATTGATGGCGAGGACGGCAAGCATTGCAAAAACACTCGCCCATACGCTCGATGCAACAAGTCTACCCAGCTCGCCCATCGGTGCCTGGATGATGAGCTTTTCACGTTTGTTAAGACGCGCGGCAAGGAACGAGACGGCAACGGCCGTTGCGACCCATAGCAAGTACTCCTTCGATCCGTCATAATAGGTGTACTCTCCATCCGATATCTGCAGAAACGGAAGTAGGGGAGAGAGCGGTGCCAAGATAAGACGTCCCGCGGCAAGAGGGTACAGAAGCGCGGGCATGCTTGATGAAGAGGTATAGACACCGTCCTCCCCCGCATTCACAAGCGCATCCGCATAGGATGCTGACAATTCCTGCTCAACACGGGTTATTCCCGACTCGAGGTATTCGACCCGTCCGTCGATGCCAGCCGCGCTCCTGAAGACGGGCAGAGCACAAAGAACCATCAACGCAACAACGACAACACAGAGCGACCTGGAGGAGAGAAGCGACCTAAAGATCGCCTTCGAGATTTTGAGCATATTCATCGCCAACCTTAACCTCATCCAGTCGAAACAGAGGGGCCGAACAAAATGCTCGGCCCTTCCTCGCATCTAGTAGGTGCTATAGACAAATTGCCATTTATCAGTTGTGCCAAGAACACCACAGGAGCACATTGCAGCGAGGCGGGATTCCCTATGATGCGCGGATCGGCGATAGCCATTTCGGTAGGAGATCGTCTTGTAAGAGATGTTGAACATCGAGATGCTGTGCCCGCTTACGCCGCGAGGACAGCTGTAGCTCCAGTAGGTATCGACGACGTCGTCCGTATACCCGAGGGGCTCAACGAGGGCACACTGGCTGCTCTCCTGGGAAGGAGGCATCGGAGTATCCGCAAAAGCGGGGGCTCCCGGCAGCAACAGACAAAGAGCGAGGCCGAGGAAAACCAAGAGCTTACACGACTTAACAGTACTGAACATAATCCTCTCCAATCTAGAGGGGTTTCGGTTGCAGCACGCTGTGATTACTTGCCGGCAAAGTCAATTTAACATAAACTGTTAAAAAGTAACCTGAGTTTTTTAAATTCTTCGGAGGTTATTATGAGTTCCGACAATCGCACTCCCCGGCTTCATTCCTTCCGCATCGCATGTGCGATAGCCTCTGCGACCCTTTGCGCCACCGCCATCGCACAAGTGGCGTTCTCCTTAAAGCCAGCAATCGAAGTGCTCGACAACCCTGTAATTGCAGACTCCCCCGCGTATCCAGCCCTTGCGATCTCGACATTGGTCCCTGCCGTCATCGGTATCGCTACGACCATCCTCAGCGCCGTTCTCGTGTGGACGATCAAGAGCGGAGACCCCTTCAAGAAAGGGTCTGCGACATGCTTGAAGGTGCTCGGCATTCTCTTCGTTGTTCAAGCTGCCACCAGCCTCTACGCCGGCTCACTCAAAACCTCCGTTTCGATGTTTGGCGGCGAGGGGGCCGTCGGCGCCCAAGAGATCGCTTCATCATTCGATTGGACCTCTCTGGTTCTCGGCATCGTCCTGTTCATGCTTTCCCAGCTCTTCTTGTACGCCCGAGAGCTGTACCTCGACTCCGACGAGATTGCGTAAGGAAACGCCATGCCCGTAATTGTTCGCCTCGACAAGATCATGGCCGAGCGAAAGATTTCCTCGAACGAACTTGCCGAAAGGATTGGAACCACGCCCGTGAACCTGTCCCGTATTAAAAAAGGGCATATTCGCGGCATTCGCTTCAACACACTCGAGCAGCTATGCCTCGCCCTTCGTTGCCAACCCGGAGACCTTCTCGAAGTCATGAGCGAAGAGGATGCCCGAAAGGAGTTCGGACTCGATTGGTCCGCCGAGGATTAGAGGGCGGTCGTACTCGCCCTGCACACGGGGATGCGAATCGGCGAGGTCTGCGGCCTTCGGTGGTGCGATGTGGATTTCGAGACGGGCCTGATCTCGATCAGACACTCGGTGGCGTACGCGAAGGGAATGGGTTCGTTCATCAAGGACACCAAGACCCATGACGCCAGGGGTATCCCCATCGACCCGGTCGGCCTACTCCCCTTCCTGAAGGAGACCCACGAGATCGACTGCGGAAAGCTGCGCTTGCGCGGCCTTACCGGGGCGGTCGAGATCGGGGACTGCTACATCCTGTCGGAGCCGGGCGCGACCTTCGCGACGACAAGCTATATCCGCAGGGCGTTCAAGACGTTCTCGGAGACCAACGGCCTCATGGGCACCAACGACGAGCTGATCACGTTCCACGGCCTTCGCCACACGTTCGCAACGCAGTGGATCCGCCAAGGCGGCGATATCAAGGCGCTCCAATCGATCCTCGGCCACAAGGACGCCATGGCGACGCTCAACGTCTACGCCGACATCGAGCCCATCTCCAAAATCCATAACATGCTGCGCGCCACGCCGTGCCTTTGGCGCGGGCACCTCGGGCCGAGGGTCGATCCGGGTCCCATGTTCCAACAGAGGATCCAGGAGTCCATCGAGACGCTCCAGGCGTTCGGCTACGGCATCACCGAGCCGGACGACCGAAATATCGCCATACGCGACGTGAAGACGAACAGTTGGCTCTAGCTCACCGAGTACGCGGCAGTGCTGGGCCCATCCCAACTGAGGTCACGGTGGTCCGATAGGGGCGCCGCCCGCGGCATGCGCCGCGGAGCGGTATCCCCTACCGAAGGGCGGGGATGCCCTCCGCTTCCAGTTCGGAATCAGCCGTCGGAGGCGTTCGGCTGACTGCGGGAACGGTCTGTCCGCTCAATGTGTTCGGCTGAGATCGGAAATCAACCCAACACGAGCCGGACACGCGCCAGACGGCTCTTCCCCGTGCGGCCTTCCCCCTTACGCTCATGTTGCAGGCATGTAACGCCGCAGCGAGCGCGCCTTTTTTGCGCCAGACAGGTACAATGATGAACACTGTACCGTAGCGGAGCGCCCCGCGCGCGCCGCAATCACGCGAAAGGGTTTCCCATGGCCGAGATCTCGTCCTCCCGTATCGTCATCACCGTCCTTGGCAAGAACCGCCCCGGCATCGTCGCCGGCGTCACCCGTGTCCTAGGCGAGGCCAACGTCGACATCCGCGACATCACGCAATCCATTATCGAGGACATCTTCACCATGACCATGCTGGCCGATACCGCCGAGTCCAAGCTCGACTTCGCCGAGCTGCAGAAGGCGCTGGCCGAGGCCGGCGAGCTTTCGGGCGTCAATGTGTCTATCCAGCGCGAGGACGTCTTTAACTTTATGTACCGCCTGTAGCGAACAGGCCGTGCGGGAACAGGCCGGCGCATCTACACCCAAGCACGCCGCCCCCACACGGCCCCGAGAGGAGCGCGCATGGCTTACGACGCCAAGAAAATCTATTACCGCTTCGATGACCACTTGAGCCGCCTGGTTCTGGATTACGAAGCAAGCCGCCAGATTTCGCCTGAGAGCGAAAACCTCTACCACGGTCTGCCGACCGACCCTTATGACGAGGGCCTGTTTGTCGAGCACAATGTCAAGCGCGGCCTGCGCAATGCCGACGGCTCGGGCGTGGTCGCGGGCCTCACTCGCATCTCGGATGTGCACGGCTACAACAAGGTCGACGGAAAGGTCGTGCCCGATCAGGGCAAGCTCACGCTTCGCGGCTACAGCATCGAGGATCTGGTCAACAATGCCCAGGCCGAGAATCGCTACGGCTACGAGGAAGTCGCCTATCTGCTTATCACGGGTTCGCTGCCCAACAAGGAAGAGCTCGACGGCTTTTGCGAGCGCCTGGGCGCCTTTAGACATCTGAGCGACGAGTACGTCAAAGAGTTCCCTATGACCACAGTGTCGTCGAGCATCATGAACGTGCTCCAGCGCGCCGTGCTGCTGCTCTACGCCTTCGATGCCGAACCAGACGTGATCACGCCCGAGCACGAAATCGACGTCGCCATTTCCATGCTCGCACGTCTCCCGCGCATCGCCGCCTTCGCCCACATGGCCTCGATCGCCAAGCTTCGCGGCTCCGAGGTTCACGTGCCGCACCCCACACCCGGTCTCTCCACCGCCGAGACCATCCTACAGGTCCTGCGCGGCGGCATGGCGTTCACCCGCGATGAGGCGATGCTGCTCGACGTTATGCTCATGCTGCATGCCGAGCACGGCGGCGGCAACAACTCCACCTTCGCTTGCCGCGTGCTGTCGTCTTCGGCCACCGACCCGTATTCCGCCTACGCCGCGGCTATCGGCTCGCTCAAGGGCCCGCGCCACGGCGGTGCCAATGCCAAGGTCGTGTCTATGCACGAGAACATCCGCGCGCATGTTTCCAACTGGGAAAACGAGGACGAGGTCGCGGCTTACCTGGGCAAGATCCTCGACAAGCAGGCCTTCGACGGCACGGGCCTCATCTACGGCATGGGCCACGCCGTCTACACGCTGAGCGACCCACGCGCCGAGGTCTGCCGCCGTTACGCGCGCTCGCTGGCAGCCAAGAAGGACTTGGGCGAAGAATTCGCACTCATCGAGCGCATTGAGCGCCTGGCACCCCAGGTCATGCGCGACCACGGCATGACCAAGCCCATCTGCGCCAACATCGACCTGTACACGGGCTTTATCTACAAGATGCTCGGCGTGCCCGAAACGCTCTTTACGCCGCTATTCGCCGTCGCCCGCATGGCCGGCTGGTCGGCACACCGCATGGAAGAGCTCTTCTGCGCGCACCGCATCATCCGCCCCGCCTATCGTCCGGTGATCGAGCCGCTGGAGTACAAGCCGCTCGCCGACCGCTAGGACGCGGACCGTTATAGAACTCGAGCGTGGCCAGGGACCCAAGCCCTCGGCCACGCTTTTTATGCCAGTAGAAAGGGCTGCATCAAATGATTGTGTTTTCCGATATGGATGGGACGCTGCTGACGAGCGATAAGCAAATGAGCGATGCCACCTGGGCGATGCTCGACGAGCTCGCACGTCGTGGCATCGAGTTTGTTCCCTGCACGGGACGTCCACTGTCGGGCATCTTTGAGCCCATTCTCGCCCATCCCGCCGTGCACTACGCGGTCTGTGCCAACGGCGCCAGCGTCTGGCAGCTCGACGAGGATACGCCCACCGACGCCTCGCGCGCCACGTGCATCTTGAGCCGTCCGCTCGACCGTGGCATTGCCCACCGCATCCATCGCATTGCCGCCGGCCACGATGTGACCTTCGATATCTTCGCGGATGGGCAGTGCTTCCTCCCCCGCTCGCTCTACACGCGTCTGGATGAGTTCTGTGGCGGCGACCCCCACATCGCGGCTTCGCTCAAGCGCACACGAACACCGATCGACATGGATATCGACAGTAAGATCGACGGGGTCGAGACGCTCGAACGCATCGCCATGTACTGGCACGACCCGGCCGATCGCGACGCCATCGCGGCGGCGCTCGACACGCTCGGAGGCATTGAGGTCACGCGTTCGTACGCCATGAATATCGAGGTTATGGGCGAAGGCGCCACCAAGGGAACGGCCCTCACGTGGCTGTGTGAGCATCTGGGCGAGCGTCTCGCCGACGCCTGGGCGTTCGGCGACAACATCAACGACATCCCCATGCTGCAGGCAGCGGGCCATGGCATGGCCATGATCAACGCCGAGCCCGAAGATCGCGAGGCCGCCGACGCCATCACCGAATACGACAACGACCACGACGGCGTCGCCCGCACCATCATGGCCGCCCTCGCCTAGTCATTGGTCAGTCATTGGGGACGTTCTTAAACGACTAGTCACTGGGGACACTCTTCGCAAAAAGCTGCAAGGACCGTCCCCCACTGTCGGCAGAAAAGGAACGTCCCCATCTGCCGGATTAGGAGAGACTCTCCAGCACGCGACGGAGCTCCTGCTGGACGGCGTGGTCGCGGTTACAACCCACCACGCGATCGGCCACCGCCTTAAGCGCGGGGCGCGCGTTTTCCATCGCGCAGCCCGTGCCGACAAAGCGAATGATCTCGTAGTCGTTCATCGAGTCGCCAAACGCCATGACCTCGTCGCGACCAATGCCGTAATGCTCCGCGAGCTGCGCGATACCCGAGGCCTTCGACACACCGGGCTGCATGGCATCGATCCACGCGTTGCCCGAAGGCGCAAAAGTAAAGAGCTGACCAAGTTCGCGCTGTAGCACGTACGCACTGTCCATAACCGCACTGTCGTCGCAAAAGATACTCGCTTTGATGATATTTACGCTGGGATCGGGCAGCTCCCAAATACGCTCGGCATTGGGAAGGTCCTTATCGACCTCACGCACGAACTTGCACTCGTCATCGAGCAGGAAGGACTTGGTTCGGTCAAAGAGCGCAAGATGCAGATTGGGAAACGTCCTGACGGCTTGGGCGAGCCTTCGAATCGCCAGGTGGGAATACACCTCACGGTCTACCATCTTACCGTCGGCGTAGACTTGGGCGCCGTTAGCGGCGACAAAGTCCATCTTGTCGCGAACGGGCGCAAAGAACTCGCACAGGCGATCGTAGCGACGACCTGACGATGCGGCGAAATGCACGCCATGCTCGTGTAGCGCCAGAATCAGTTCGTAGGTCTCGGGAGGCACCTGGCCGTTTTCGTCAAGCAGTGTGCCGTCCATATCGGATGCAATCAGTTTAAACATAGAAAAGCTCCCTTCGGGCTTGTTGGAATCGAACGTGTATCCGATTCCAACGTACCCAAAGGGAGCTCAAATAAGACTCCGCGGGCGTAAACGTTACAAGGACCTGGCAAATAGCTCACACATGCCAGAGGTCTCACGGTCGCGGCGTCAGGCGACACGCCACCCCGACGGCTAGTCGTTTAAGAACGTCCCCGATGACTAGTCGGCGTAGGTGAAGGTGGTGACGTCGAACATGCCCTCGGGGCGGATGCGGAGCGTCGGGATTACCGGCAGGGGCAGGAAAATGATGCCCATGATGGGGTCGAGCGGCGGCTCGATACCCATGGCGCGCGCCTTGACCATAAAGTCGTCGTGCTGCGCGGCGACATCCTCGGCCGTGCCCTCGCACATAAGGCCACCGAGCGCCAGCGGAATGCGCGCCACGACCTCGCCGTTGCGCACCAGCACGTGGCCGCCCTGGCCCACGGCCTCAACGGCAGCCATCATATCCGCCGCGTTGTCGCCCACCACGCACACGTTGTGCGAGTCGTGGCCAATCGTGGAGGCAATGGCGCCACCCGTGAAGCCGCGCACCCAGCCGCGACCGATATGCTTGCCAACCAAGCCCAGACCCGCGGGGCCGTCACCGTCGGCGCCCTCGGCCTGCAGCGACACGCCGCGGCCGTGGCGCTCGATCAGCATAATGCGGCGCAGGCCCTCGGCACTCTCGGGGCGAGCCATACCTGTGATAGCCATACCCGGGATGACATCGATAACGGCCTCGCCCGGCTTAAAGGCATAGTCAAACACGTCGAGCGAAAGCTTCGGCAGCTTAACGGAGGCGCGCAGCTCATCGGCAAGGGCCGCAACCTCGGCCATTTCGGGTGCGATCTCGCCCACAAAGGTGCCGTCCTGCGCCACCAGAGCACCGGCGGCATATACTCGATGCGGAGCCGTAGCAAACGTCAGGTCATTGAGCACCAGCAGGTCGGCACGCTTGCCCGGGGCAATCGCACCACGCAGCTCGTGCGGGTCGCGGCAGCCGTGATCCAGGCCAAACGCCTCGGCCGTGGAGAGGGACGCCATAGAGATAGCGACCACGGGGTCGATACCGGCCTCAATCGCCACGCGGCAGGCATTGTCGATCATGCCAGTCGCAAGCGCATCGGAAGGGGCGCGGTCGTCAGTCGCAAAGCAGCAGCGACGGGCGCGCGCGGGGTTCTCCAGCAGCATCGGCGACAGATTGGCCAGGTCATGGCTGCACGTGCCCTCGCGCAGCATCACGTACATGCCACGAGACAGTTTATCGAGCGCCTCCTCGGGAATCGTCGACTCGTGATCGGCGATAATGCCCGCCGCGGCATAGGCGTTGAGGTCCTTGCCGGCAACGAGCGGTGCATGGCCGTCGACCTGCTTGGACGGCGTCTGGTTGGCAGCATCGATGCGAGCACAGGTCTCGGGGTCGGCCATAAAGACACCCGGCAGGTTCATCATCTCGCCCAGGCCAAAAACATCGCCCGGATGCTCGGCAAAAAACGTCTGCATGTCAGCGGCGGTAATCACAGCGCCCGCTTGCTCATCGGGCAGCGCGGGCACGCACGAGGGCATCATGTACTTGATGGAAATGGGCGCGCGGCGACCGTCCTCGATCATAAAGTGCAGGCCGTCCAGGCCCGCCACGTTGGCGATCTCGTGGCTGTCGGCAATGGCGGTGGTAGTACCGCGCGTCGCCGCCATGCGCGCATACTCGGCGGGGCGGATGTTCGAGGACTCAATGTGCAGATGTCCGTCGATAAAGCCGGGGGCGAGATAGCGACCCTGGCAGTCGATAACCTCGGCAGCCTCATAGGTACCGGCGGCATCGTCGCGACCGTCGTAGAGCACGCCGGCGATCACACCGTCCTTGACGGCAACGCTGCCGGGCGCCACACGCTGGCCATACACGTCGACGATCTGCGCATTGGTAAACAGCGTGTCGACGGGCACGCGCCCCTCGGCAGCATCGATCACAGATCTCATGACCTCAACGGACATACATACTCCTTTAACCGTAGAAAAAAGCTGCGGAGCGAACAGACCTTCACCGCAGCAAGTTAATAGCCATTGTATGCCCAAACGATGGGTCGGGAATACACCCCCTCCGCTTAACGGCACACGCCGCTTGGCGCAATGGGGACAGGTTGCTTTGTACCAATGACAAGGAGTGTCCCAAAGTGCCGACACAAAAGGAACGTCCCCAAGTGCCAAAAAGGCCGCAGTCGGGATTCCCGGCTGCGGCCTTTTTGCACTTGTGAGGTCAACTCGCTCGTTAGACCAACTTAAAGCCCTTGCGCTTGCCCACGGAGAGGGTGTCGCCCAGTTTGAGGACGCTCGGATCGATGTTGCCTTGCCGTTGATCTTGACGCCGCCGCCGTCGATGTCGCGGCGGGCCTGACCGGCGCTGGCCGAAAGGCCCAGGTCCTTGAGCAGGCCGGCGAGGTAAATCTGGCCCTCGTCGTTGACGGTCAGCTCAACGTGCTTCTCGGGGAAGTCGGCAAGCTGGCCCTCCTTGAACACACGGTCGAACTCGGCCTGGGCCTCGTCGCCGGCGCCGGCGCCGTGGTAGGTATCGCACAGGTCGCGGCCCAGAGCGCGCTTGAGCTCGTAGGGGTCGGCAGAACCGTCGGCCAGGGCGGCGTCGATCTTGTCGACCTCGGCCGGAGCGAGCGAGCTGGCCAGACGATAGTACTTGCCGATCATCTCGTCGGGGATGGACATGGTCTTGCCGAACATATCCTTGGGAGCGTCGGTCAGGCCGATGTAGTTGCCATAGGACTTGGACATCTTGCGCACGCCGTCGGTGCCCTCGAGCAGCGGCATGGTGAGCGCAATCTGCGGCTCCATGCCCATCTTCTCCATGAGCTCGCGGCCGGCGAGCAGGTTGAAGAGCTGGTCGGTGCCGCCCATCTCGACGTCGGCCTTGATCTGCACGGAGTCGAAGGCCTGCATCACGGGGTACAGAAACTCGTGCAGGGCAATCGGCGTCTGGGACTGGTAGCGCTTGGTAAAGTCGTCGCGCTCAAGGATGCGAGCGACGGTGAACTTGGAGCACACCTGCAGCAGGCCGGCCAGGTCCATCGACAAGATCCAGTCGCCGTTATGCACGATGGTGGTCTTCTCGGGGTCCAGAATCTTCATGGCCTGGCTCACGTAGGTCTCGGCGTTGGCCTCGATCTGCTCCTGCGAAAGCTGCGGACGCGTGGAGTTCTTGCCCGAGGGGTCGCCGATCAGCGCGGTGCCGTTGCCGATGATGAGGGTGACGTTGTGGCCCAGGTCCTGGAACTGACGCATCTTGCGCAGGGGCACGGCATGACCCAGGTGCAGGTCGGGGCTGGTGGGATCGACGCCGAGCTTGATGTTGAGGGGCTCGCCCTTCTCAAGCTTCTTGCGAAGGTCGGCCTCGGGGACGATCTGCGCTGCACCCGAGGTGATGATACGCATTTGCTCGTCAACAGACAGCATTGGGTATCCTCCTTTTGCTATAGCACCCTCACCGGATACGGCGGTGCTGGAAGTTCATAAACCCACTAATAATAACCAAAACAGCGCGACGCGGCACCTACGACAGGAAAATCCTCGTCCTGCCGCACGCGTCGATAACGACCGGCAAACGCGTGCCGTCACGTTCGACCAAAAAGCGCGCCTGCTGACGGCGCGAGCAGTCACGGCAACGGACCTGCCCCGTTGCATCCGTGGCGCAGGCGCCCTCGGCAGTCAGCAAGCAGTGCTCGCACACCATGAGCTCGGGACGGTCGGCATCGACAGGCCCCAAGACACCGGGGCAAGCGGCAAGCTCGGCAACACGCTCCGCATCATTGCCGAGCAACTCGGCCGACAAGCACACCCGCCCCGCACCGAGTCCGCGCAGCCAGGTAAGCGTGGCCCGATTGGCACAGAACACCGGCGCCGCCACGTCAAACGTTGTGCCCAGCTCGCGGGCCATCGCCACTTGTCCCAGATTGCGGCAGACGACGCGCCCGGCACGCTGCATAAGCGCCCGAGTCCGCTCGGCGTCGCCCGCGCGGCACACTTCGTCGAGCACCACCGTTGTATCGGACAGATCTCGCTCATCGCGCGGACCCACATCCATCAGCTCCCAGGCAAAGACCATACGAGCAAAATCCTCGCGCTTTGCCGGCCCCGCCGACCCCGCCAACTCCGTCGACGCACCACCATCCACCGCAGCGTCCTCAAAGGGCAGCACCTCAACGGCACGCGCAACGGGCGCAATCGCATCCGCCTCGGCCCGCATGCGCTCCAACACCGCCGCCGTCTGATCCAACACGCCGGCGCTGCGAATCAGATAGACCTCGCAGCCCGCGCCCACCTTACGTTTGCAATGCACGACGATGCGCTCTCCCGCAGCGGCATCCACGGGGCAAGGCACCTGTGGCCAGCGCTTGGGCACATCGGGACGCGCGTCGGCACCCGGGTAAAATCGGATTTCGAGCGTGTCGCCCGCCGCCACGGCGGCATCAAGCTCAACCGTCACCTCTTCGTGACCCACAGCGACCAAGTGGCCCACGCGCACGCCCTGGTTGATCGCGCGCTCAAAGCTCATGAGCTCGGCACCCGAACGACCCCGCAGGTAAGCATCGGTAAACCCACGGTTAAACGACCTTCCCAGCTCGCGTTCAAGCTCTTCCACGGCACCGGAGTCCCACGCGCCGTCGCACAGCATATCGAGTGCCCGACGCCACACCCTCACCACGTTGAATACGTAATCGGGATTCTTCATGCGCCCCTCGATCTTGAGCGATGCCACGCCGGCGGCAACAAGCTCGGGCAGGTGCGCGATACCCAGATAGTCACGCGGACAAAGCAGGCGGTCTCCCTCGACGGCAACAACACTCTGCCCCGCCTCGTCCACTAGGTCGTACGCCAGACGGCACGGCTGCGTGCAGTCGCCGCGCATCGCCGAGCGCCCACGCCGCAGGGCCGAGAACTCGCACGCCCCCGAATAGCCGATGCAAATCGCACCGTGGCAGAATACCTCGATGGGCACGCCCGTGGCACATAGCGCCGCAATCTCGTCGACCGTCAGCTCGCGTGCCGTCGTCACGCGCTCGACCCCCAGCTCATCGGCGGCAAGCCGCACGGCACCCTCGCTATGAGCGCCCGCCTGCGTGGACAGGTGAATCTCGACCCCGGGAATCGCCGCGCGCAGCGCGCAGGCCAACCCGGCATCGGCGACAATCAGAGCATCGGCGCCCAGCTCCAGTGCATGAGCTCCCAACGCCACCGCGTCGGACAACTCAT
>URZJ01000009.1 GCA_900552395.1 uncultured Collinsella sp.
ACGTCGCTCGCTGACATTGCCAAATCATTGGCGTTTCCTTGGTTGTCAAATGATCCGTAGGGAGTCATTGGTGACATTGCCTTGATATTTTATTCAGTCGGCTGTGATGTCATTTGAGCTGCTTACCTGCTTAAGGTGATTGACGGCATAAGTCCGCTATCGAAAATATTGCTCAAAATATCGTTCAAGAAGTCGCGGAGCGATTTTTGATGGGTCGTGCGTCAAGCGATGTGGCAAGTTCTTGGTTAGATATTGGTCAGCTTTGGGGCAACCTTGCCAAAAGCTTGACGGATGCAGATTTAGACGTCGACGAATGAACACTCTAGGCAGGCTCCAAGCAAAATTCTGGGCTGATTCTCGATAATCGCCTTTAATCGCCCCTTGCCAAGCGCTGGCCTCGCTTACAATCTGCTCCGACATTCGCGCGCCGTCCGGCGCTTAAGAGGGGAGGGCCCCATGGCAAACGAGATTTGGACCATCAAGCGTTGTCTCGAGTGGACCAAGGAGTACCTGGCCGAGCGCGGCGAGGAGCATCCCCGTCTTTCTGCCGAGTGGCTGCTGTGCGCGGCCACGGGCCTGGCGCGTATCGACTTGTATATGCGCATGGACGAGACGCTTAACGCAGCCCAGCTCGAGACCATGCACGCGGCCGTCGTTCGTCGCGCCAAAGGCGAGCCGCTGCAGTACATCACGGGCAGCACGCAGTTTCGCATGATCGACGTCGCGTGCGCCCCCGGCGTGCTCATCCCGCGCCCCGAGACCGAGATGCTCGTCGAAGAAGTCCTGAACTATCTGGATACCGAGGTGCTGAGCCCCGAGGCCGCTGCCCGTCAGCGTGTTGAGCTGCCTTGGAACGATGAGGTCGAGCAGGCCCGCAAAGCTGAGGCGGCGCTGGCCGACGAACGCGCGACCGCCGAGCGCCGTGCTGCCAACCTGACGGCCGCCGATGAGGCTGCGCTGGGTAGCGACGTGCTCGGTAGCCGCGCCTATGCCGAGGAGCTTGCCGATCGCGAGGCCGAGGAAGCCGCCGCGCAAGCAGCAGAAGCCGAAGCCGCAAAAGCCGCCGAGCCCGAGCTCGACGAATACGACATCGCCATCGAGGGCACCGACCAGGAGACGGTTTCAGCTCAGGATGCCGCTGCGCCTGCCCCAGCCGAGCCCCGCACTGCCCGCGTTCTCGAGGTCGGCTGCGGCACGGGCTGTATCTCGCTCTCGATCGCCTGGGAGCGTCGCGGCCACGTCACCTGCACTGCTACCGATATCGAGCCGCGCGCCATCGACCTTGCTACCAAAAACCGCGATGCGCTTGGCCTCACGTCCGACGAGGTCGCCTTCAGCCTCACGAACCTGGTGAGCTCCATTCCCCGTGAAGAGTGGGGCACCTTTGACGTACTCGTCTCCAACCCGCCCTACATCCCCACCGATGTCATGCGCTCGCTGCCGCACGAGGTCAAGGACTTTGAGCCCGACCTGGCGCTCGAGGGCGGTGCCGACGGCCTGGACATCTTCCGCCGCCTGCTCAATGCGGCACCCTATATGCTGCGTGCCGGCGGCCTGTTTGCCTGCGAGCTCTACGAGGGCGCGCTCGACGCCGCGGCCGAGCTCTGTCGTCAAGCGGGTCTGTCGGACGTGCGCATCGTCCACGACCTCACCGATCGCCCCCGCATCGTCCGAGCCATCGTCACCGAGCCCAAGCAACGCCAGTAATATTTATTAACTGGTTAGCAAAAATTATAAAGTAGTTTATAATTAGGACGGCTGAAAGAGGTCGGCCCATGCAACCTCCTACCTTTCGGGAAATCATTGCCCTACTCAAGCACGATGGATTCGTGAAGGTCGCGCAAGTCGGTAGTCATGCTAAGTATGTTTCTGGTGACCGCGTTGTCACCGTGAACGGCTCTGGTGGTGATCGACCAAAGAAGGGCACGTGGGCAAGTATTCGTCGCCAAGCTGGATGGTAGTTGGAGGCAAAATGAGGCAGCGATTTACCTATGACTGCGTTCTCATAAAAGAAGACGATGGTTACTGCGCTAGCTTCCCGCAGATTCCCGGCGCCTTTGCCGATGGCGATACGCGCGAAGAAGCGATTGCCCATGCCACCGAGGCACTGATGGCGTTTTTGGCCGACGACCTCAACAACGGTTTGACTCCGGCAGGGTACGAACGCTCGGCCGAGGTCGTGGCCCTTTCAGTCGAAATCGACCACGAGGACGCTCGGGAAGCGGCGTGCCGAACATTTAAAGACGCAGCGCTGGACCTCAAAGTCTCCGCTCCGCGGATTACCGCGCTGGTCAAAGCCGGAAAGCTCGATGTTGAACTCGTCGACGGCCGTCGGATGATAACGATAGATAGCATCGAGCGTTACGCCGCCCAAGAACGTCACGCCGGCAGGCCAAAGAAGTTCGTCGCAGTCCAATAACCCCCTCACTTTCACCGACTACTAGAGCCGCTCACCAAACCAACATGCGCTCTGGGCAAATAGGTTGAACGTTTCGTGCGAGAATGCCCCACAGTAAACAAACTTGCACCAGAGCGTAAGGGGCTGGCATACACATGCAGACGGTCTATCGGGTATACGAGGGAACGCGCGAGCCGCATCGGCTTGCCGTCGAGCGCACGGCCGAGGTGCTCGGCCGCGGCGGCCTGGCTTTGATCCCGACCGAGACCGTCTACGGTGTCGCCGTGGCAGTCAACGCCTTCTCGGACGCCGTGCCCCAAGATACAAGCGAATTCCCATCGTGGCCGCGCGATCCGCAGGCTGCCGTCAATGGCGCCGCAGTTCCTGCGCTCGGCACCGGCTATCGCCGTATCTTCACTCTCAAGCAACGTGAACTCACGCAAACCGTCGCTTGGCTGGTCGATGGCGTCGAAGCACTCGACCGCTATGGCGTGGATATCCCGGAAGATGCCCGCATACTCGCGCGACGAGGCTGGCCGGGAGCCCTGACTATCGTGGTCAAGGCAGCTCCCTGCGTGCCGACCTTTATGCGCGCTGCCGACGACACGGTGGCACTTCGCGCTTCGGCCTCGCCCGTGGTGCAGGCGCTCATTCGCGCCTGTGGCAGCCCCCTTGCCTGCACCAGCGCCAACACGCATGGCGCGCCCGCGCCGGCAAGTTTTATCACGGTGGAGGGTCGCATCCTGGAGGGGGTCGATGTTGCCGTCGACGCCGGTGAGACCCCGTGTCGCGACGTCTCGACCATCGTGTCGTTTCAGCACGGCGAGCTCCAGATCCTGCGCCAAGGCGCGCTTCCCGCATCAGAGATCGAACGGGTCCTGTCCGACCCGATGCAATAGAAAGGTGTAAGCGATGTCGTTGAATCTGGGCAGCCTGGGCATGGAAGATGCCTCGTTTGACTTTGGCGGTTCCTACATCATGGCGCTCGACTGCGGCACCACCTCGGTACTTGCGACCATCGTCGACGAGTACGGATGCATCGTCGCGCAGGCACGTCGCAGCGTCAAAACCAGCTTCCCGCGTCCCGGCTGGGTGGAGCAAGACCCCATGGCGGTCCTTGCCAGCCAGATCGCCGTCATGATGGAAGTCCAGTTTAAGAGCGGTATCCACTCCGACCGCATTGCCGCCATCGGCATCTCCAACCAGCGCGAGACCACGGTGGTCTGGGATCGCGTGAGCGGTCAGCCGATCTATAACGCTATCGTATGGCAGTGCCGCCGTACCGCGCCGGCAATCGACGCGTTGGTTGAACAGGGTTGCGAGGAGCTGGTGCGCTCCCGCACGGGACTCACGCTCGACCCGTATTTCTCGGCCTCCAAGGTACAGTGGATTCTCGACAACGTCGACGGCGCACGCGAGAGCGCGGCGGCGGGCGACCTCATGTTTGGCACCATCGACACCTGGCTCATCTACAACCTCACCGGCGGCCAGGTCTTTGCCACCGACTACACCAATGCCAGCCGCACGGCACTCTTTAATATCCATACGCTCGATTGGGACGACGACCTGCTGGCGCTCTTTGACGTTCCACGTTCCATGATGCCCGAGGTTCGCTGGAGCTCGGGTGACTACGGCCGCGTCGCGAGCGACATCATGACCAACATGCCGCCCATCATGGGTGTGGCGGGCGACCAGCAGGCGTCGCTGTTCGGTCACTGCTGCTTCCATCCCGGCCAGACCAAAAACACCTATGGCACGGGCTGCTTTATGCTCATGAACACCGGCGACGAGATCGTCGAATCCAAGAACGGTCTGGTCTCCACCATCGGTATCGCTGCGAACGGGAAGATCAGCTATGCGCTCGAGGGCTCCATCTTTGCTGCCGGTTCCACCATGAACTGGCTTCGCAACAACATGGGCATCATCTCGAGCGTGAGCGAGTCGGCACAACTCGCCGCTTCGATTAGCGACAACGAGGGCTGCTACTTCGTTCCCGCCTTTGCGGGTCTGGGCGCTCCCTGGTGGGACCCGCATGCCCGCGGTATCGTGTGCGGTCTGACCGGCGCCTCGAGCCGTGCGACCATCGTACGTGCCGCCTGCGAATCCATGGCATATCAGAGCTACGACGTGCTGCGCGCCATGGAGCAGGACGTGGGGCTTTCGATCGAGCGCCTGTCTGTCGATGGCGGTGCCTCGCGCAACGAGTTCATCATGCAATTCCAGGCCGACCTGCTGGATATCCCCGTGCTGCAATGCGAGACGGTGGAGACCACGGCAATCGGTGCCGCGTACTTGGCGGGTCTTGCCGTCGGCTATTGGGAAGACCTGGAAGAGCTGGAGCAAAATGCCCAGATCGTTAGGACCTTCCTTCCCCACATGTCCGCCGAGCGCCGCGAACAAAACCTTGCGGGCTGGCGTGATGCAGTCAGGCGCTCGCTCAGTACCGCACAGTAGGGCTGCGATGGGCTGCTCGATACAACAAACCGCTAAACTAATGCATGGCGTGCGGCGGCAACATTGCTGCGCGCCTTGTCAGCAAGGCCGTTTTGCGGCCGCAACGAAAGGGGCAATCAACCCATGACCGTCACCTATGATGCGTCCCGTGTGACGCTTGTCGATCACCCGCTCGTTCAGCACAAGCTGTCGATCCTGCGCGATAAAAACACCGGCACCAACCAGTTCCGCCAGCTCGTGCGCGAGCTTGCGCTCTTTGACGGCTACGAGGCCATGCGCGACCTGCCTATGGAAGACGTCGAGGTCGAGACCCCCATCACTACCGCCACGTTCAAACAGCTTGCCGGCAAGAAACTCGCCATCGTGCCCATCCTGCGTGCGGGCCTTGGCATGGTCGACGGCATCCTCGACCTGGTGCCCTCCGCTCGCGTGGGCCACATCGGCATGGAGCGCGACGAGGTCACCCACGAGCCGCATGAGTATTACTGCAAGATGCCCAAGGATATCGACCAGCGTATCTGCCTGGTTGTCGACCCCATGCTCGCCACGGGCGGTTCGGCCGAGATGGCTATCAGCTACCTGCGCGAGCGCGGTGTCAAGGACATCCGCATGCTGTGCATCGTCGCCGCGCCCGAGGGCCTCAAGTCGCTGACCGAGAAGGATCCTGACGTACATATTTATACGTGCGCCATCGATGACCATCTCAACGAGGCCGCCTACATCGTTCCCGGCCTGGGCGACGCCGGCGACCGCATCTACGGCACGCTCTAGTCGCTGGGCTAAACGGCCGCGGCTGCAAATACGAAGAAACGGTGCGCGCGGACGAACAAAAGGCGACCGCGCGCACTCCTGTTAACGGACGTTTTGCCCTGCAGGGTTCGAGAAAAACGTATTACCGTACCTGCGGCATAAAGAAGGTCTTAAGAAAACGAACAGGTGCGTATTAACCGATGCTTTTTCGGTTGTACTTTAGCGATTGGCTCGTACAATATTCACCAATGTTTGGCGGGAACTGTTCTGTGAGGCGTTAAAAAGGAAAGTGAGGACGCCAGTGTTTCAGATAGCCGATCTGCTCGCTATCGTTGCAGGCGCCATCGCGGGCGCAATTGCCTTCCTTCCCTTTGTCTTTACGCTCAAGCCGGTTCTTGACGATAAACAGAATGCGGACATGCTCAAGGGTATGGTGAGTCTGGCGGTCTCGGCAATCGCCCTGCTCGTCTTTACCTTGGTTGTGTTTGTGTTGTTCGGAGAGGCATTTCGCATGTTTCTCCTGGGCGAGGCGATCGGCTTCGTGGCCTTTATGGCTGCCTGCGCGGTTCGTGTCGCCAAGGCGCTGCGAGATCCTCATGAGGTCGAAAGGTAAGTCGTGGAAATTTTTGAAAAGCTGCCTGATGAGATTAATCATCTGGTCAGCGAGTTCAGCTCCACCCCTGTCGTGGGCGATCTGAGCTGCGGCATCACGCAGTACTCGTTTTGGCTGATCGTCTCCACGATCGTGCTCCTGATCGTCCTGGCCGTGTTCAAGAAGAAGCAGACCCTGGTTCCCAAGGGCTTCTTCGTCAACGGTTTCGAGTACATCATCGAGTACGTCGAGAACGATATCGGCAAGGGCGTCGTGGGTGAGAACTGGAAGAAGCACTTCCCGTTCCTGTGCTCGCTTTTCCTGTTCATCCTGATCAATAACATGATCGGCCTGATCCCGGGAATGAAGCCCGGCACCGGCGCAATCGGCTCCACCGCCGCACTCGCCATTTTCGCCTTCGTGTACTTCATCTACTACGGATGCAAGGCTCACGGCGTGATCGGCTACATCAAGAGCCTCGCCCCGCAGGGCGTGAGCTTCCCGATGAACGTGCTCGTGTGGGTCGTCGAGCTTTTCTCGACCTTCCTGCGCCTCATCACGCTCGCCGTCCGTCTGTTCTGCAACATGTTCGCAGGACACGTGGTCATGGGCTCGTTCGCCATCATGGCGAGCATGTTCATGCAGCCGCTGCTTCAGCAGGTTTCCGCGGCGCACGCCGTCGGCGCCCTGCCTTCGCTGGCCTGGCTTGCCATCCTCATCCTGATCTATGCGATCGAGCTTGTGGTCGGCGCTATCCAGGCTTACGTCTTCACGGTCCTTACCGCCGTGTATGTCTCCGAGGCGGAGGAGGTCGCAGAGGAGGAGTAGTCTTCCGTTCGCGCCTTAAAGGTAAGGCAATTCGTTAAACCGCCGGTGCCCGTACCCATGGAGCCCGGCAGTTATAAAAAGGTTATCCTGCGTGAAATAAGACACGCACGACAAAGGAGGAATCGTGGGAGTTATCGGTTACGGTCTCGGTGTTATCGGCGCTGGTCTTGCTATCGGCCTGTCTGCTCTGGGTGCTACGGGTGCTATGGCCCGTCAGCCTGAGGTCCAGGGCCGCGTGTTCACCGTCTTCATCATGGGCTCCGCCTTCGGCGAGGCTCTGGCTCTGATCGGCTTCGTTGTCGCGCTGATCGTTAAATAGCACGGAGCGTCAAGTATGAATCTTTCATCCCAGAAGAGCGCGATCGCACTCTCCGCGTCCGCGGCCGCGCTGCTCATGCCGGTTTCCGCGTTCGCCGAGGACGGCGCTGCCGGTGCGGACATCCTCATCCCTAAGATGGCGGAGTTCATCCCGGCGCTTATCGCCTTCCTGATTATCTGGATCGTGCTGGCCAAGGTCGCCCTGCCGGGCATCATGAAAACCATGGAGGAGCGCGGCAAGAAGATCGAGGAGAGCCTCGACGAGGCCGAGAAGACCAAGCAGGAGGCTATCGCCAAGCGCGCTGAGTCCGACTCGATCGTCACCGACGCCCGTCGTCAGGCTGCCGACATCGTTCTCGAGGCCCGTAAGGACGCCGAGTCCGAGCGCGCCCGTATCATCGAGGCTGCTCACAAGGAGGCCGAGGAGATCATCGCCAAGGCCCATACGACCGTCGAGGACGAGCGCAAGTCCATTTACGCCGGTGCCGCGAGCTCCATCGCCGACCTGTCCGTTGCCGTCGCCACCAAGATCGTGGGCGAGGCACTCGAGGACGAGACCGAGCAGAAGAAGCTCATCGAGCGCTACATCCAGGAAGCAGGTAGCCTGAATGCCGACTAGCCGCTATCAGGACAAGGTGCTCGAGACCTACGCGCGCTCCCTTCTGGAAGCCGCTAAGGCCGAGAACCATGTGTTCGAGGACCTCGAGATGATCGAGCGCTTGGCTTCTGCCAGCCCCGAGATCATCGCCGTGCTCGACACCATGTCCAAGCGCGACCAGCTCGACCTTCTTCCCAAGGTGGCAGCTGCCTTTAAGTATGTTGCCGAGGAAGACGAGGATGTAGTGGGCGTGACCGTCACCACGGCGATCCCGCTCGACGACGAGCTGCGTCAAACCATCACTAAGAAATGCGAGCAGGACTTCGGCCGCAAGGTATTCCTTATCGAGCAGGTCGACCCGTCTATCGTGGGCGGCCTGGTGCTCGAGGCCCGCGGCGAGCGTCGTGATATTTCCGTCAAGACGCAGCTGCGCATCGCGCAGGAGACCCTCGCAAACTCTGCTAATTCGTACGGAGGTGAAGCCTAATGTCCGAAACCCTCAATGCCCAGGATATCGCCAAGAAACTGCAGGAGCAGCTCACGAGCCTCTCCGCGACGGTCGATACGCATGAGGTTTCAACGGTCGACGAGGTAGGCGACGGCATCGCGCGCGTCTCCGGCCTCAAGAGCGCCATGGCAGGCGAGCTTCTGGAGTTCAAGAGCTCCGATACCGGTGAGACCGTCTTCGGCCTTGCCCAGAACCTTGACCGTGACGAGGTCGGCGCCGTTCTGTTCGGTGCCGTCGACTCCATCAAGGAAGGCGACGAGTGCCGCACCACTGGCCGCATTATGGATATCCCCGTGAGCCGCGCCATGCTCGGCCGCGTCGTCAATCCGCTCGGCCAGCCCATCGACGGCCTAGGCGACATCGTCGCTACGCACCGTCGCCCCATCGAGTTCAAGGCCCCCGGCGTCATCGACCGTACCCCGGTGTGCGAGCCGGTTCAGACCGGTCTGCTCGCTATCGACTCCATGGTGCCTATTGGCCGCGGTCAGCGTGAGCTCATCATCGGCGACCGTAAGACCGGTAAGACCGCCATCGCCATCGACGCTATTCTCAACCAGCGCGGCAAGGGCATGGTCTGCATCTATGTCGCCATCGGCCAGAAGGCCTCCACGGTTGCCAACATCCGCGAGACCCTCGCTCAGCACGGTGCGCTCGACTACACCATCATCGTTTCGGCCACCGCTGCCGATTCCGCCCCTATGCAGTACATCGCGCCTATGGCCGGTGCCGCTATCGGCGAGTTCTTCATGTACAACGGCGAGGACGGCAAGCCCGCCAGCGAGACCAACCCCGGCGGCCACGTGCTCGTCATCTACGACGACCTGTCCAAGCAGGCTGTGGCCTACCGTCAGATGTCGCTGACGCTGCATCGTCCGCCCGGACGCGAGGCCTATCCTGGCGACATCTTCTACCTGCACTCTCGTCTGCTCGAGCGTGCCGTCAAGATGTCCAAGAAGAACGGTTACGGCTCCATGACGGCACTGCCGATCATCGAGACCCAGGACGGCGACGTCTCGGCCTACATTCCGACCAACGTCATTTCCATTACCGATGGTCAGATCTACCTGCAGTCCGAGCTCTTCTTCCAGGGTCAGCGCCCGGCAGTCGACGTGGGCATCTCCGTGTCCCGCGTCGGTGGCGATGCGCAGACCAAGGCCATGAAGCAGGTCGCCGGCAACCTCCGTCTGGACCTCGCTTCGTACCAGGAGCTCGCCGGCTTTACGCAGTTCGGCTCCGACCTCGACGAGGCTACTCAGAAGCAGCTGACCCATGGTGCTCGCATGACCGAGCTCCTGAAGCAGCCGCGTTACAAGCCGTTTGAGGTTGGCGAGCAGATCGTTACGCTGTTCGCTGGCAACGAGGGCTTCCTGGATGACCTGGAGATCGCCGACGTGCTGCCCTTCCGTGCCGAGCTCATCGAGTACATGGACAATGGCTTTGGCTCGCTGCTCGACAAGGTTCGCGCCAAGAAGATCGATGATGACACCAAGGCTGAGCTCTTGCGCGTCATCGGCGACTTCAAGCAGCAGTTCATGGCCAAGCACCATTCGGATGTTTCTGGATCAGAGGAGAACTAAGCCCCATGGCCAACCTTCGCGACATTAAGAAGCGAATCTCCTCGGTTACCACGACCAAGCAGATCACGCGCACGATGGAGATGGTCTCTACGGCCAAGATCCGTCGTGCCCTCGATCGCTCCAAGCAGGCCGAGCCCTATAAGGAGGCGCTGACCGACGTCATGTTGACGGTCGCCGGCGACGCCTCCTGTTCGGGCACCGATCCCATGCTGCAGAAGCATGAGAGCGTCAAGCATGGCCTGATTGTCGTTATTGCCTCGGACCGCGGCCTTGCCGGCGGTTTCAATACGACGGTGGAGCGCACGGCCGAAAAGCTCGCCGCTTCTTGGGCGAACGACGGCATCGAGTGCGAGATCATCGCGTGCGGGCGTAAGCCGGCCACGTATTTCCGTGACCGCGCAAACGTTGTCATGCACTTTGAGGGCAACTCCTCTGAGCCCGATTTCAATCAGGCCCGCATGATTTCCTCTCATATCTGCGATGCGTATCGTGCCGGTGAGCTTGACCGTGTCGAGCTTGTCTACCACCACGCCAAGAACCGCGTGGATCAGGAGCTTCGCGTCGAGCATCTGTTGCCGCTCGACCCCGAGATGATCGCTATGGCCCACGGTCCGCGTAAGAACGAGACCGACGCCCCTAAGCGCATCTCGTCCACGTTCGAGTTCGTGCCCTCTCCTGAGCATGTTCTCGGCAAGCTTGTGCCGTCTTATATCCTGACGGTCATCTACCAGGCCCTGATCGATTCGGCGGCTGCCGAGCAGGGTGCACGCCGCAAGGCCATGCACTCCGCGACGGAAAACGCCACCGCGATCATCTCGACCCTTACCCGCACGTATAGTCGCGTGCGCCAGGCTTCGATCACGACCGAGATCAACGAGATCGTCGGCGGAGCCTCAGCATTGGAGGAACAGTAATGGCTAATAACACCGTAAAGCTTGCGGTCGAGGAAGCCACCAAGAAGACGACTGCCGGTGATGGTCGCATCGTGCGAATCATCGGCCCTGTCGTCGACGTCAAGTTTGACGGCGCGGTGCCCCCGATCTACAACGCGCTCACGGTCGAGGCCGAGACCCCGATCGGTCATCTGAGCACGATCCTCGAGGTCGAGAGCCAGCTTCCGGGCGGCGTCGTCCGCACGGTCGCCATGTCCTCGACCGACGGCCTGCAGCGCGGCCTCATCGCCACCGATACCGGTGAGCCCATGAAGATGCCCGTTGGTCCCAAGACGCTCGGTCGCATTTGGAACGTCATGGGCAAGCCCGTCGACGGCAAGCCCATGCCCGAGGTGGAGGAGTTCTACCCCATCCACCATGCAGCGCCCCGCTTTGACGAGCTCACCACCAAGACCGAGATCTTCGAGACCGGCATCAAGGCCGTCGACCTGCTCGAGCCCTACATCCGTGGCGGCAAGACCGGCCTGTTCGGCGGCGCCGGCGTCGGCAAGACCGTTCTGATTCAGGAGCTTATCAACAACCTCGCCCAGGAGCACGGCGGCACCTCGGTGTTCACCGGTGTCGGCGAGCGTACCCGCGAGGGCACCGACCTGTTCCTCGAGATGAGCGAGTCTGGCGTTATCGACAAGACCTGCTTGGTTTATGGTCAGATGAACGAGCCGCCTGGAGCGCGTCTGCGCATCGGTCTGGCCGGCCTTACCACCGCTGAGTACTTCCGCGATCGCGGCCAGGACGTCCTGCTGTTCATCGACAACATCTTCCGCTTCTCCCAAGCGGGTTCCGAGGTTTCCGCACTGCTGGGCCGTATGCCGTCCGCCGTTGGTTACCAGCCCACACTGGCTACCGAGATGGGTGACCTCCAGGAGCGCATTACCTCGACCAAGACGGGATCCATTACCTCCGTCCAGGCTGTCTACGTCCCCGCAGACGACCTGACCGACCCGGCGCCTGCCACGACGTTTACGCACCTCGACGCCACCACGGTTCTTTCGCGTAGCATTTCGTCGCTTGGCCTGTTCCCGGCTATCGACCCGCTCGCATCTTCCTCCGACGCTCTCGATCCCTCGATCGTCGGCGAGGAGCACTACCGTGTCGCCGTCAAGGTCCAGGAGCTCCTGCAGGAGTACTCCGACCTTCAGGACATCATCGCCATTCTGGGTATGGACGAGCTGTCCGAGGAGCAGCGCCTTACGGTCAACCGTGCCCGTAAGATTCAGCAGTTCCTCTCGCAGTCCTTCCACGTCGCCGAGAAGTTCACCGGCAACCCCGGTGTCTACGTCCGCGTCGAGGATACCGTCCGCTCTTTTGCCGAGATTGTCGACGGCAAGGCCGATGACCTGCCCGAGCAGGCTTTCCGCTATGCTTCCACGATTGAGGACGTGCGCGAGCGCGCCCGCAAGATGGGGGAGAAGTAGGTTATGCGTATCCGCATCGTGTGCCCCGTGAGCTGCGCCTATGAGGGCGACGCTGCGTTTGTGTCGATTCCGTCCACGGATGGCGAGTTTGGCGTCCTGCCTGCTCACTCCAGCGAGATCTGCACGATCGACCGCGGTTACGTTCGCGTTTCCGATAAGGCCATGGGCACTGTCGACCACACGTTTGCCGTGGGCGGCGGCTATGCCCAGGTTGCGGACGATGTCGTGACCGTTCTCGCCGAGCGCGCTTGCGATTTGGCGACCGTCGATGCCGACAAGCTTAAAGCTGATATTCAAGGTTTTGAAGAGAAGCTGGGTAATTTGTCGGAGGATGATGCACGCCGCGCCTACCTCTATAATGAAATCGCATGGTGTAAGCTCAAGCTTGCCCAATAGTCAAACGATTTAGCGTTCGACCATTTGCGAACACATCATGCCCGGGATGGCCCAGCCACCCCGGGCATGCTTTTTGAAAGGGTAGACCTTGGATATTATCCGCGTTGAGGGTGGCCACGCCATCGGAGGCTCCGTGCCCGTCTCGGGTGCCAAGAACTCCGCGCTCAAACTCATGGCGGCAACGCTTCTGGCGCCGGGCAAGACGACGCTGCAGAACGTGCCCGATATTTCCGATGTCCACGTGATGGGCAAGGTGCTCAAGGGCATGGGCGCTACGATCGATGTTCTCGACGAGCACACGCTCGAGATTGATACCTCTCAGGTCGATTCATGGGAGGCCCCCTACGAGCTCGTTGCCAAGATGCGCGCTTCCACCGCCGTCATGGGACCCCTGCTGGGCCGCTTCCATCGCGCCAAAATTGCCATGCCGGGCGGCTGCAACCTGGGTGCTCGCAAGATCGATATGCACATTCTTGGTCTTGAGGCCCTGGGCGTTGAGTTCGATACCGCCCACGGCTATATCAACGCCAGCGCGCCTCAGGGCCTGCGCGGCACCACCGTCACGCTCGAGTTCGCCAGTGTCGGTGCGACCGAGAACCTCATTATGGCATCCGTGCGCGCGCAGGGTACCACGGTTATCGACAATGCCGCCCGCGAGCCCGAGATCGTCGATCTCGCCAACATGCTCAACGAGATGGGCGCCAAGATTGTTGGCGCCGGCACTCCCGTCGTGACTATCGAAGGCGTGGAAGAGCTCCATCCTGTTACCCATCGCGTAGTAGGCGACCGCATCGAGGCCGGTACCTTTATCGTTGCCGGTGCGTTGATGGCCGACGATCGCGGTGTCGATGTCACGGGCTTTTGCCCCATTCACTTGGGCATGGTGCTCAAGAAGATGGAGCTCATGGGTATCGACTGCGAGCGCGTCGAGGATGGCGTCCATGTGAACCGTGCCGAGCGTATCAAGCCGGTCGACATCCAGACGCTTCCGTTCCCCGGTTTCCCGACCGACATGCAGGCGCAGATTATGGTGCTCTCCGCCCTTGCCGACGGCAGTTCCGTTATTACCGAAAACATCTTCGAGAATCGCTTTATGTTTGCCTCTGAGCTGGTGCGCATGGGTGCCGACATTCGTATCGAGAGCCATCATGCCATGATTCATGGCGTCAAGGGCTTCTCGGGTGCACAGGTTACCTCGCCCGATCTGCGCGGCGGAGCGGCCCTCGTCGTAGCGGGCTTGATTGCCGACGGGACGACCGAGGTTTCGGCTATCCATCACATCAAGCGCGGCTACGAGCATTTTGTCGAAAAGCTGCAGGCGCTTGGCGCGCATGTCGAGCATGCTACCGTCCCCGATCCCGTCATCTACTAATACAGGTTGCCTATGTTTAATAAAAAGCCCCTCGCGGATACCACCACTCGAAGACCCTCAACTGGTGCGCAGGCCAAGATCTACAGTCGCGATAACGTGGCTCGTTATTCCGAGCGAGCTCGCCAACGTCGTCGTAGCCACACGATTCGTCACGTCGCGCTCATTGTCGTGCTTGGCGTGCTGCTGAGTGCCACTACCGCTGCCGGCCTGTGGTTTGCCACCATTATGGGCAAGCTCGGCGATTCTAATGTCATTACCGACAATCTGCGTCGGGTTCTGGTTGACACCGATGAGGCAAAGGATCCGTTCTACGTGCTGCTTCTTGGCACCGACGGCCGTCCGGGCGAGGATACGTATCGTGCCGACTCGATTATCCTGGCACGCATCGACCCCACGCAAAAGCAGGCGACGCTCATTTCCGTTCCGCGCGACACCAAGGTCGAGTACAAGGGCGAGACCATGAAGATCAACGCCTGCCATACCGTTGGCGGCGCCGAGGCCATGGTCGAGGCGGTCAACGAGCTGTGCGGTGTTCAGATTTCCCACTATGCCGAGGTCAGCTTCGACGGTATGCAGGCGCTGATTGATTCGGTTGGCGGTATCGACATTAACGCAACCGATGATGTTGACGACCCCGAGCACCTGGATATTAAGATTACCGCTGGCCAGCAGCATATGGACGGTGCCACCGCCCTTACCTATGCCCGCTGCCGCTACACCTATGCCGACGGCGATTACACGCGCATGCGCCACCAGCGTCAGGTGCTTGGCGCCCTTGCCAACCAGATTCTCAATAACTTCGATGCCACGAAGATCTTTGGCCTGGTTAATTCGCTGTCCGATATGCTCGTAACCGATATGAGCGTTCAGGATATCGTGGCTACGGTCAATGCCATGCGCGGTATGGATGTCGACGGTATCTACTCGGCCAACCTGCCCTCGTACGCCGACGACAGCACCATGATCGACGGTGTGAGCTACGTCTTTGTCTACGAGGACGAGCTCAAGGAAATGATGGAGCGCGTCGATGCCGGCAAGGATCCCAAGGGTCCCAACACCATGGGTCTTTCCGACGGTTCCAGCTCTACGATCGGTGACCTCAGCAACAACACGTCTGACGACTACGCAAACGGTACCGCAACCTCATCGGTCAGCTCTGACGATTCTGATGACTCAAGCGATTCGAGCGATTCGGACTACTACGAAGAGCCCACCGGTGACGGCAACGGCTACGAAGCCAACTACTAAGTTACGGCGTTTTACCAAACGCCGTAACGGCTCGACGCTGCGCGCCGCCCAAGGCGACAATTTGTCATTCAAAAGGCAGGGCATGACCAGAAGGTCAATGCCCTGCCTTTTTCATGCCAACTTGTTCGCCTTGGACGTCGCTCGCTGACGTTGGCTCAACCTGCGATGTTGACTGCTCCCCTTGTATCAAAAACCGCCCCGTTCTCTGTAGAGGACGGGGCGATTCGTCTTTTGGACTTGTGCAGCCAGGCTTATGCAAAGCGGGCGACGAGCTCCTGGAGCACGTCGGTCATCTTGACGAGCGAACTGACCGGGACGAACTCGTTGACGCCGTGGTAGCAATAGCCGCCGGTGGAAAGGTTGGGGCAGGGCAGACCGCGGAACGACAGCTGAGCGCCGTCGGTGCCGCCACGAATCGGCAGCACTTGGGGCTCAACGCCGCAGGCAAGGTAGGCTTCCTTGGCAACATCAATAAGCTCGGGATAGTCACGAACGATCTCGGCCATATTTCGATACTGCTGCTTAATCTCGACTGTCACGCGCTCCTCACTCAGACGCTGGTTGAGCATCGAGGCGGCGGCATCAATAAGGTCGAGTTTCTGCTGGAACTTGGCGGCATCGTGATCACGGACGATATAGCGCGCCGTGGCATGGTCGACCGTTGCCGAGACGCCCTCAAGGTGACAGAAGCCCTCGTAGCCCTCGGTGTATTCCGGACGCTGCTCGTAGGGGAGCAACGCGTTGAAGTCGCAGAACAGATTGCCTGCGTTGACCATACGGCCCTTGGCGTCGCCCGGGTGGATGGACTGGCCCTCAAAGCAGACGGTCGCCTCGGCGGCGTTAAAGCACTCCCACTCCAGCTCGCCGATGGGGCCGCCGTCGACCGTGTAGGCGTACTTGCAGCCAAAGGTATCGATATCCAGCAGCTCGGCTCCGTGGCCGATCTCCTCGTCAGGGCAGAAGCAAATGCCGAGTGCGGGATGGGGCAGAGAAGGGTCCTGAGCGATACGCGCGACAAGCGACATGATCTCGGCGACGCCTGCCTTGTCGTCCGCGCCCAGCAGCGTGGTGCCATCGCTGCAGACCAGGTCCTCACCCGCGAGGTCGTTCAGGGCGGGAAGCTTGGCGGTGCTCATGGCAACGGGCTTACCGTCAACCGTGCCGCAGACCAGGTCGCCGCCCTCGTAGTGTACGATGTGCGGCTTCACGCCGGCGCCCGGTGCAACTTCGGTGGTGTCGAGATGGGCGATCAGGCCCAGGGCGGGCTTGTCCTCAGCGCCCGCACTTGCGGGGATATGCGCGCAGACATAGGCATGCTCGGTCACGTGGGCATCTTCCGCACCAAGCTCGCGCAGCTCTTCAGCCAGCACGTTGGCAAGATCAAACTGAACGGCGCTCGAGGGTACCTGGTCGCAGTTTGCATCCTCGGACTGCGTGTTGATCTGGACGTAGCGCAAAAAGCGCTCGAGGACATCGGGGTTTGTGGTGGTGTTTTCCATAAAGATCGCTCCAATCTTGGTCGTCGTGTGCAACAAGAACTCTAGCACGGTATGCCACGGCATACCGCGACGCTTGGATGGGGTAGAATCAGCCATTGAATGCAGAAGGGACGGAAGATCATGGATACGACAAATAGCTCGCGCGAACTACATCTGACGGTGGCGAACGAAGACTACTTGGAGTGCATGGTTCGCATTGAAAGCGAAGAGGGGGAAACCAACGGCGTGCGATCGGTCGACATCGCGCAGCGCCTTGGCGTCTCCAAGGCATCGGTCAATAAAGCGGTTTCGGCGCTCAAGGCATCCGAGCTTGTCGAGCAATCGCACTATGGCAAGGTAATCCTGACCGATCGCGGCCGCGAGGTTGGCACGGCTATCTGGTACCGTCATCGCCTCATCCGCACGTTTTTGGTTCAGGAGCTCGGTGTCGAATTTGAGCGAGCCGATTCCGAGGCCTGCATGATGGAGCATGCGCTATCCGAGGACACGATGAGCCGCTGGCTCGCCTATCTCGAAAAGCAGGGAATCAGCGTCGAGGAATAGCGGGATATATATGGATACGAGTTATTACAACCGCTTTGGTGCCGAGGAACTTACGCGCCGCTTGTCGAGCGAGACCTTGTTGGCGCAGGGCCCCATGGGCAGTGTTCTGTTGAGTGAGTACGATGCCGCCGACATTCCACCGGCGTTTTGGAATCTGGCGGAGCCGCAGACCGTTTCTCGTATCCATCGCTTGTATGTCGCCGCCGGCGCGCAGGTGCTCATTACCAACACCTTTCAGGCATCAAGCTATGCCCTCAAGCACGACCAGATTGCGCCGTCCGTGGCGGAGGTCAATCGCGGGGCCGTCGACGATGCTCGCCAGGCGCACCCTCAGCTGCTGCTGGGCTCGATGGGCCCGATCGGTATTGAGTGGTTTGCCGAGGACTCTGCCGAGTATCGTGAAATCCGCGGCATTGCGCGCGAACAGGCGCACGCCTTGCTCAATGCCGGCGTTGACGGTCTGCTGATCGAGACGGTGACGTCTATCCGTAATCTGCAGCCCATGCTTGCCGGCGCCCGAGATGCCGCCGACGGCATGCCTGTCCTGGTGAGTTTTGTCGTTGACGATAAAGGCGACCTGTTGGGCGATGGCCTCAACATCGAGGCAGCCGTTTTGTACGCCGAAAAACACGGCGCAAACTCGGTTGGTGTTAATTGCTGTTCGCTTGCGGCCGCGAACGCGGCGGTGCCCAGGATGGTTGCATCGGCGACTACTCCCGTCACGGTGCGTCCCAACGTGGGCGATCCGGTCCAGACTCAGGATGGCCCCGTATGGCACGAGAACCCAGAAGCTTTCGCGCGCGCATGCATCGAATGGAGACATGCCGGTGCCGCAATGGTGGGCAGTTGCTGTGGAACCACGGCAATCACTACGGCAGCGATGGCCGAGGCGCTCGATATATAAAGGTCGAAACCGCTCCATACGGGGCGGTTTTTTTATTGCTTGCACATCGGCGGTAGCATTTGCCCAAATGGTGAATGCCGGTTTTGGCAGGTTGCTGGGCGAGCGTTGCGGGTATACCCCATGCGTACCATGATCCAAACACTGTGAGGTGTCTGCGCGTGTGCGCGATAATTCATTTTGGAACTGACGGTTGGCGCGCCCGCGTCGACGACGACTTTACCGTCGACAACGTTGCCCGCATTGCCGATGCCGTCGGCGAGTTGTGGCAAAAGATCAATCCAGGCAAAACAGTATATATAGGGTTCGACACCCGGCCGCAGGCGCGCGAGTTTGCTGAGCTTGCGGCAGGCGTGCTTGCCGCTCACGGATTGGACGCAGTGCTCGCATCTCGGCCTGTTCCGACCCCCGCCCTTACGTGGGCGGCGGCGTATGACGGCGAGGCCTGCGGTGCGCTCATGGTGACGGGATCCCATCATCCGCAGGGGTATCTGTGCCTTAAGCTGCGCATGGGAGATGGCTCGACGGCCAATCAGGATGTCATCGAAGAGCTCGAAGAGACTATGGCCCCCGAGCCGATGGGGATCGAGGAACGCTATCGCACCGCGGATATTATTCCTGACTATATGCAGGCGGTGGCATCGTTTGTCGATGCCGAGGCCATTCGAGCCGCTCACCTGCGTGTGGTAGTTGACCCCATGGGCGGCGCGGCCCAGGGATATCTTGCCGACCTGCTGCGGGAGCTAGGCGTCGAGGTGCACGAGATTCATGCCGGACAGTCGTCCGATCAAGAGGACATTTGCCCCGACCCTGTTGAGCCGTGGGTGGACGCTTGCGAGCGTGCGGTTGTCGAGGACGGGGCGTGCGCAGGCCTGGTGACCGACGGCGATGCCGACCGTATCGGTGCGGTCGACGAACGCGGTAGATATATTCATCCGCATCAAATCATGGCGCTTGTTTTGGGCGACCTCGTTCAATTCCGCAATTTGGAGGGGCGTGTCGTCGTCAATCTCTCGTGCTCGACGCTCGTGCGTCGCATTGCCGAGGCGCTTGGCTGTCGTGTGACCGTTAAGCCGGTCGGTTTCAAATATATAGCTGCAGAGATGAAGAAGGGCGGCGTCCTCATGGGAGGCGAGGAGGCCGGCGGTATCGGCATCGCCGCGCATATGCCTGAGCGTGATGGAATCCTTGCTTGTCTGATTCTGTGTGAGCTTATGGCAAAGACGGGCGCGCCTTTGGGCGTTTTGGTCGATCAGCTCGAGGCCAGTTTTGGTAAGACGAGCTATGGGCGTCGCGATTTGCGCCTTGAGGCCGAAGACGCCGAATCGCTGCGAACGCTGCTTCCTGGCATGAATCCTAAATCGATTTGCGGCAAGGCGCCGCAGGCTGTAAGCCATATGGATGGTTTACGTTTGGCATTCGAGGATGACACCTGGCTGCTGATCCGCCCCAGCGGGACCGAACCGGTGGTTCGCGTATACGCCGAGGGGTTCTCGGTGGAGGAGCGCGATGAGTTGCTCGATGCCGGCTGTGCCTTGGCTAAGGGAGCCTATCAGCTTTAGCCATATGACGCTTCACTATAAAGAGGCCCTCGGTGAGCGGTAGTTAACGGCTGGCAAACGTTAGTCGGATCCCAAATTGTGTAGGAAATGTGTACGCCCAGATTCCCGCCCCCGGCG
>URZJ01000010.1 GCA_900552395.1 uncultured Collinsella sp.
GCGAGCGTTAAATAAACGCGAAGCGTTTATAGCGAGCAGGCAAGGTCGCCGATAGGCGACCGCAGCCGGTGCGGATTTGCGAAGCAAATACGCGGACGTCCCGTTGCCCGCTCCATCGGGCGCGGGAGACCTTGGGACGGCCAATTCAACAAAGTCTTCCCCATCGTCTCCGTGAATCCGGGGAGATCGACCGCAGCCGGTGCGGATTTGCGAAGCAAATACGCGGACGTCCCGTCGTCCGCTCCATCGAGCGCGGGAGACCTTGGGACGGCCAATTCAACAAAGACTTCCCCATCGTCTCCGTGAATCCGAGGAGATCGACCGCAGCCGGTGCGGATTTGCGAAGCAAATACGCGGACGTCCCCATGCCCGCTCCAATTCCAAAATGTTAGGTTAATGCCTGCTGCCCATACTCGCACCCGCGCACGGTACAATGGTTGAGTTACGACCAACGTGCCAATAACCAAAAAGGAGCCGCTATGATCGATCGCTATACCCGCCCGGAGATGGGACATATCTTCTCCCTCGAGAACAAGTACGCCATTTGGCAGGAGATCGAGGTCCTGGCCTGCGAGGCCCAGGCGGAGCTCGGCAAGATCGGCATTTCTAAAAACGAAGCCCAGTGGATCCGCGACCACGCCAACTTTGAGAAGGCAAAGGTCGATGAGATCGAGGAGGTCACGCGCCACGATGTCATCGCCTTCCTGACCAACATGAAGGAGTACATCGACGCCGATGTTCCCGAGGGCGACCCCAAGCCCAGCCGCTGGGTTCACTATGGCATGACCAGCTCCGATCTGGGCGATACGGCTCTGTGCTACCAGCTCACCCAGGCCTGCGATCTGATCATCGAGGACGTCAAGAAGCTCGGCGAGATTTGCAAGCGTCGCGCCTTTGAGGAGCGCAACACGCTCTGTGCCGGCCGCACTCATGGCATCCACGCCGAGCCGATGACCTTCGGCATGAAGTTCGGCTCTTGGGCCTGGGAACTCAAGCGCGATCTGGATCGCCTTGAGGACGCCCGCAAGAATGTTGCCTTCGGTGCCATCTCGGGTGCTGTCGGCACGTACAGCTCCATCGAGCCGTTTGTCGAGGAGTATGTCTGCGAGCACCTGGGCCTGGTTCATGACCCGCTGTCCACGCAAGTTATCAGCCGCGACCATCACGCCTATCTCGCCGGCGTTCTTGCCACCACCGCGGCCACCTGTGAGCGCATCGCTACCGAGGTTCGCAATCTGCAGAAGACTGACACCCTCGAGGCCGAGGAGCCGTTCCGCAAGGGTCAAAAGGGCAGCTCCGCCATGCCGCACAAGCGCAACCCGATCACCATGGAGAAGGTCTGCGGTCTGTCGCGCGTCGTGAAGTCCAACGCTCAGGTTGCCTTCGATAACGTCGCCCTGTGGCACGAGCGTGACATTTCGCACTCCTCTGCCGAGCGCGTCGCCCAGGCCGACAGCTTCATCGCGCTCGACCACATGTTCCAGTGCCTCATCCGCGTTATCGACGGCCTGCAGCTGTACCCTGCCCGCATGATGGCCAACCTCAACAAGACCCGTGGTCTCATCTTCTCCTCCAAGGTGCTGCTGGCCCTCGTCGATACGGGCATCACCCGCGAGGACGCGTACGCCATTGTGCAGGAGAACGCCATGGCAACCTGGCATGAGGTACAGGATTGTGTCTCCGGTCCCACCTTTAAGGAACGTCTCGAGGCCGACCCGCGCTGCACCGTCAGTCAGGAGAAGCTCGACGAGATCTTTGATCCGTGGGACTTCCTCACCCGTATCGACACGGTCTTTGATCGTCTGGAGCAGCTCGAGTTCTAACTGATTGATTTGGGGCCTAGTCAAACCGATCAGTTTGCTTTTGCCTCCAATTGAAGTGTGGATTTCCGGCTCAAGCCCCGTTGGTAACTCGTTTTGCGGACGGGGCTTTTGCGTGAGAGTGCTTGGAAAAGCTACATTAAAACGGGCGATTTTTAATGCGGAAATGTCGCTTGCCGATAATTTGACTCTTCCGACAAACATTAGCTTGTCAGTGTCGGTTGGGGGGGGGGGTATCCTTAAGCCAATTTTAAGGTGTGGGAGAATGCTGCATTTTTCACGAGAGATTGGACTTAGGGAATGAGAAAAGGGTTTTGGAGGATAGCCGCAGGCATCTGCGTTGCTTTAACGGCGGCAACGTTTGGGCTGACGGTGGCCGCCCCGCATGCGGATGCTGTCATGCTGGAGTCGCAGGACGGTTCCATGGGTGCATCGTTTCTCCCATACGATTCGTCTACAGGCGATGTGTGGTCAGAATTTGATGTTGCTGTTGGACAGACGGTGAAAGGAAGGCTTTCCTTTTTTAATAAAAATCACGAATGGGCGCCCATTGACCCTAGTGATATCGATATCACATCGTCTGATGAGGATATCGCTAAAGTGAGCTATAAATCACGTGATTGGGTGTTGACAATTAGTCCCACCAAAGTCGGCACAACGACTATAACCATGAAGAGCAGGGCTGACGAGAGTTTAAACGGTTCTCTTAAGATTAAGAGCGTGGCTAATGTCAATCCAATTAAGGTGAGTTTCGTATCCTATGACCAATCTGGTGCGACGACAACGACTGCAACGCTGGGTTACACGGATGATTGTCCGCAAAAATGCGGGAACACGCACTATGCATTGCTAGAGGGGACAGTTTACGTTCGCCCCAAGGACGAGACCCATGCGGCTACATATTTTGAAATAAAGGAAGATCCCTCAAAGGATTCCAAAGTTCAGGCAAGGGTGAATTCGAATTATTATTCATATGGTACTTCTGAGCTAAGCGCTTCTTTGCAACTCGAGGCGTTGGCGAAAGATGCAAAAGAGGCCAAGGTTCTTGTCGACTATTGCAACGGCGAGACCGAGATGAAGAAGCTATGTGATGTTGTAACCGAGAATCAGGAGCCTGGATTCAATGAGCGTGGGAACAAAAAACAAAAGATGCTGGTTGGGGACAGCTCTTATCTGTCTGCCATTCTCAACGTTTCCCCAAATGAAGCACTGAAGGCATGCCAGCGTGCACATTGGGATTCGCTCGTTAGCTCTGTAACCTATTCTCTAGAAAGCAGTGATGTTGTTGAGCTTATCGATGGTGAAAACTCGTTTAAGGCAATAAAGCCTGGCACCGTTAAGGCTCATGCTCGTGATGGCCTTGGCAATGACCATCCCTTTGAGATAGAGGTTGTCGACCCTGCGGAAGTGAGCCTTTCGAAGGCTAAGTTTGTGTCGAGCGATTATACATTTCCCTGTGAGGTCAGTTCAGATAGTATATCCAAAGATTGGCTTTGGCTGGAATGTGACAGGGGGTTTGAATATCCAAAGGGCGTGCTGAGCAAAAGCGCTGAGGAATTGATGGACTCCTATGCCGGTGCAAAGTATTCTTTCACTTCAGATAATCCCGATGTCCTCGAGGTAAAAGGACCGATGTTTAATGGTGGCAGTTACTTGGGGTATTTAGTGCCTCATAGTTACGGCGATGCAACGGTTTCAATGTACTTGGGTGGTCGTCTCTGTGACACGATGACCGTTCATGTTGTCAAGCCTGGCGAGGAACCTGCAAAAACTACGGTCTCCATTGCGGATGGTTACTCAACATCTATGGACAAGGGCACGACTCAGCAGTTGAAGGCAAAGGTTTCCCCTGACGATAAGGCCAGTAAGGTTGTCTGGTCCTCTTCTAACGAGAGCGTCCTTACCGTCGATGGCAACGGTCTTGTTACCGCTGTCGGTGACGGTAATGCTACTATCACGGCAACGGTTGATGGAGTCTCTGCAACCACGGATACAATTACGGTAACCACTCCGGTCGTAAAGGTCTCGAGCGTCAGTCTCAGCGCGTCGAATCTTAAGCTTGCTGTGGGCGGTGAGCCCTCGACGTTGACCGCAACGGTTGAGCCCAACAATGCAACGAATAAGAATGTGTCCTGGTCTTCGAGCGACCCGGAGGTCGCCACGGTTGCGGGCGGCGTCGTGACCCCGGTCAAGGCCGGTGCTGCCACGATCACCGTTACCACTGAGGACGGCGAATATAGCGCCACGTGCAAGGTGACGGTTATTCAACCTGCAACGGGTATCACGCTCGATAAGCAGAAGGTCACGCTTGTGGGCGCTGCAACCGAGCAGCTTAAGGCAACGGTCGTTCCCGCGGAGGCTGACCAGACGGTTGTCTGGAAGTCCAGTAACGAGAGCGTCGCTACGGTCGATCAAACCGGCAAAGTGACGTCTGTTTCCAAGGGCGCCGCAACCATCACTGCTTCGACCGAAGATGGCACCTATTCTCAGGATTGCGCGGTGACCGTCTCTAATCCCGCAACGAGTCTTACAGTCGATCAATCCTCCCTCAACCTTGCGAAGGGTGAAGAAGGTACTGTAAAAGCCTCTCTTGCCGGAGCCCTGGCAGGTGAGGTCGACGAGACCAAGCTCGCTCTGGATGACACGGGCGCTCCGAAGGCGTTTAAGGTTGTCGACAACGGCGATGGCTCCTACACCGTTACCGCCCTCAAGACCGGTTCTGGCTCATTTGTCATCACTGCAGAGTCGCTCTCCCAAACCGTCTCGGTGACCGTGACCAACCCCGTCCAGAAAGTCGAGCTCGACAAGACGAGCCTGTCCTTTACCGTCGGTGATGCCTCCGCAAAGCTCTCCGCAACGGTGAGTCCTGCCGATGCAGACGATACGACGGTGAGATGGACCTCCAGCGACTCGTCGATCGCTACGGTCAAAGACGGCGTCGTGACGCCGCTTAAGGCCGGTACCGCCACGATCACCGTCACCTGTGGTGACAAAACAATGACCTGTACCGTTACTGTAGCGGCGAGGACCATTGCGGGTGTTGCAGGTAGCGACGGAACGGATGTTAGCGTAAGCGCCGAGAACAATGCCGCTGCCGGCATTGCCCAGAACAACAGCATCTCTCTTATGGTCGAGGAACCGACAAATCTTACCGACGCCGCCAATGCTACGATTTCCGGCCTTGAGCAGGGGGCTACCAAGGTTGCCGAGAAGCTCGATATCAAGCTTCTCAAGAATGGCGAGGTTATCGAGGACTTCGATGGCATGTCCTTCATCGTTCGTGTCAAGATGACCGCAGCCATGAAGGCGCTCACCAATCTCAAGGTGCTCTACGTTGCCGAGGATGGTTCCACTCAGGCTATGGATACGTGGACCGAGGGCGACTACCTTTGCTCCCGCACGAGCCACTTCTCGACGTACGTGGTGACGGGCGAGGAGGCCAATGGTGAGCCGGTTCAGCCTACGCAGCCCGTGACGCCGTCCCAGTCTAGTCAGCAGACGACGACTAAGGTGACCAAAAAGTCTGTTAAGGCTACTAAGGGCGCGCTCGCCAATACGGGCGACCAGGCCCTTGCTGTCGCCTTTATTATGGCCGTTGCCGGCGCTTCGCTGATCGCTTTCGCTCTTATGCGTAAACGTTTCGAGCGTTAGGGTACCCCGCTCGTCACCCGCATCGACACGGTCTTCGATCGCCTGGAGCAGCTGAGCTTCGAGTAGGGTTGACCTAATTCGACCGCTTACGGATACATTTCAACCATTGGCGCCTTGCCCGTCTTGGGCAAGGCGCTTTTTTCGCTGTTGCACTGGCCCCCTGGTAATAAAATGAACCTTATCTGCTGTTTCGATGAAAAGAGCCGTGTGCCCAGACGTATCAAACGAGCCACCATCGTCTCGTCCGTGCTCATACTCCTTGTTGCCGTCTGTGCGGGCGCCCTGACGTATACCGTTCGAAGCGGTTCTTCCTCCTCGAGTGAAGCCGACAAGGATCTCCCGGTGCTCAAAATCGGCGTTACGGATAACGATCCCTATGTGTATGTCGATACCACAGGCGACTACGCCGGTATCGATATCGATATCGCCCGCGAGGCCTGCAAGCGTGCTGGAATCAAACCGCAATTTGTTGACATATCTTGGAATGATCGCGATCGCCTGCTCAAAAACGGCGATATCGATTGTCTGTGGTGCGACTATTCGCCCAATTATCGCGAAGACGATTATTACTGGACTGAGCCGTATCTGACCGTGACAGTCTCGGTTGCCGCCAAGAAAACGAGTGGTATCAAGGGTTTGGCGTCTCTCGATGGAAGCAAGACCGTTGCGGTGATTGCGGGTTCGGTGAGTGAACGCCGATTGCTTGCGGGCGATCTGGAAATCTCGTCGGACGTGCATATCAAATCATATGGCTCCGCTGAACTCTGCAAAGCCGCCCTCGTCAAGGGGTATGTTGACTGTTGGATGGCGGACGTCCAATCGCTCGACCGGCTCGTCGCGCAGTATCCCGGGGTTTATCGCGTGTTTGCCGACAACGTTATGACGGTTGACCTTGGCGTCGCGTTTAAGGACGGCTATGAGGGGGAGTACGTCAAAAACCTCAATACCGTGCTGTTCGAGATGGATCGAGATGGCACGATTGAGCGCATTATGGGCAAGTACAAGGCAGGGGCGACGACGGACGGGCAAGGAGCGGAATCATGACAAATGATGAGCGCCGCTTGCGCCGAAAGGCATTAGTCACCGCGGCTATCTGCGTTGTGGCCAGCGTTGTCTTGTTGGGTCTGCTATACGTGGTCGGCACGCACCGCTGCCTCGATAAAACGCTTGGATTTGGCCAGGAAACCATGGTGTTTTTAAAAAACGCCTGCGAAAAATATGACCGATATGAACAGGGAAGAAAAACCGAGGCGACGCACAATTTGGATGCCGCGCTCGAAACGTTTTCGACGTTCTTGCCGCCTGATCGTGTTGAAGTCAACGATGATCGTGTCGAGGAGTACGTCCATTCCGAGCACCTTTCGGGAATGTTGGTCATGGACGCCGACGGCCATATGACCGCTCATTACGATATCGACGGTCGCGATCCGCTGATGCTGTGGCGAGAGGAGCTTGCCTGTTCGTCGGTCGCATCGATGTATCGAGGTTCCAAGGTGTCCTACTCGACGGTCGTTGAGCGTCGAGATGTCGACTTTGCCGTGAGTGTTGTTCCGTACGGTGATGGCGTAGCGCTGGGGTATCGATCGCTTGCGCCCGAGCCCGCCGATGATTATTCGTATACGATCGCCGACGTGCTCGTGAACAACACATTCCATCAGAGCCCAACGGTGTTCGTGATGCGCGATGCGCAAATCGTTTCTTCAAACGATTCGACCGTCGATATAGCTCTCGCCCGGCTTCTTGCCGATAGCGGAATTGATTGGAAAGACGAAGGTCTAACACGTGTCGAATATCGGGGAAGTACCTGGTATGCCGTGCGTGCGGCGTATGAGGGCTATCGCCTGTTTGCGCTCTATCCCAAATCTGAGGTCATGTCGGGCAGGATTTCATTTATCGCTGTCGGCGTGCTGGCGTTCCTGGTGTTTTTGGTTGTAGTGCTGTTAGTGCGTATCGTCGCCGATCGTCGCAATTTGGCCGAAAAGGACAAGCAACTCGGCATCATCAATGCTATCAGTTCCATATACGAGTCGACCTTCCTGCTACATCTCGATACGCTCGAGATCGAGGGAATTAACATGTCGCCATCGGTGGCAAAGATATTTGCCGAGCACGCCGAGGCATATGACTTTTTTGCAACGGTTTGCCGAGACATTGTGAGTCCCGAAAGTCGCGAGGCGGTCATGGAGCTCTTAGATATAAAGACGCTTCGGGATCGTATGGAGGGCATGCCGTACTTGGATGCCGAGGTACGAGACTGCCGAGGTACGTGGTATTCGCTGCAGGTTGTTCCGCAGCGCCGCGATGAGCAGGGTCGACTGGAGTCGGTCGTCGTGGCGACGCATAACATCTCGATGACAAAGCGCGCCGAGGAGCTTTCTTTCCAGGATAAGCTGACGGGACTTCGCAATAGAAATTACCTTGAGTCCCTTGGCGATGACCTGGTGAACGAGTCCCTGCCCGTGAGTGTGATCATGATGGACTGCAATTTCCTCAAGCGTACCAACGATCTCTATGGTCACGAAATGGGCGATGAGCTGCTACGGCGTACGGCGTCTGTATTGAGGCGAACGGCAGGCGAGAAGTTTGTGCCTATGCGCATTGGTGGCGACGAGTTCTTGCTGATTTGCCCTCACACCGATCGCGAATCCGTATGTGAAGTAGTGCAAGATCTTCGCCTCAGCCTTGCTGCTGCGAGCGATGAGGTGCTGACAGTCAGTGCGTCGTTTGGCGTCGCGACGGCAGAGGCACCCGGTTATACACTGACCGAGATTTACCACATCGCTGACCACAACATGTATCAAGAGAAACGAAAAGTCCACGCTCGGGAAGCAGATTGCTAGTATTGCTACCGCCGGTTTGCGCATTGGGGAATGTTGAATCGGTGCCCGCGATACTTTATCGGTTCGGACGGGGATAATAGACGTCTGAAATTGCTTTACGAGAGGGGAACGCAATGATTAGTTTTGATTACAAGCCTCAGGGCGTATGCACTCGCAATATCCACCTTGACCTGTCCGATGACGGCAACAAGGTGGTGGGCGTCGAGTTTACCGGTGGCTGCAACGGCAATCTCAAGGCTATCTCTAAGCTGGTCGAGGGTGCTCCTGCCGATCGCGTCATCGAGGTTCTCGCTGGTAATACCTGCGGTATGAAAAAGACTTCTTGCGCCGATCAGCTCACGCGCGCTATCGAGGCCGCTCGCGCCGAGATCGCCTAATGAGTATCGCCGACCACGTCAAGAACGGAATATCGCGCCGCGGCTTTGTGCTCGGAGGGGCTGCCGCGGGCGCTGCCACGGTGCTTGCCGGATGCTCAAAGAAAACGGGTACCAGCGACGATGCTGCCGGCGAGCCACAGGTTATCAAGGACGATTCGAAGATTGTCTCGATCACTGATGAGTACGAAGCTGTCGATATCGATCTTGAGCCCGCGGCCTCGTGGACGCTGCCGCTGGGCACGCTGCTGTACTACTGCGATGGCGACTATGCTGCCGCGATGATGGCGCCTGCTTCTGCCCTGCATGCCAATACGCTTGGTGTGCTCAACCTGGGCGATGGCTCGCTTACCACACTTATCGAGGATCCCGTTGAGGGAACCGGTTATGCGTTTTACGACGTTCGCGCGGGTGATGGCGTGTTCGCGTGGGTCGAGATGAACTTTGCCAATGCGTCTTGGAAACTCTATGCGCAAAACCTTGCAGGCTCCTCCCTTACCGGCAACGCTGTCGAGCTCGACCGCGGTGGCGAAAACTACGATCCGCCGCTCTTCACAGCGTATGGGTCGTCGGTCATCTGGTATAAGATGCCCTCGTCCGGCGGCAGCAAGACGAGCAACGATTCGTACTGCTACCGTCAGTCGCCCAGCGAGTCCAAGCCTGAGACTATTTGGAAGTCAACGGGGCGCTTCGCATCCGCCCCGCGTGTGAGCGACGGCATCCTGACCATCTCGCCCCGCGTGCACAATGATGAGGGCGTCTATTACGGTATGACGGCGATCGACCTGACTGACGGCAACAACACGAAGCGAGCTCAGCTGGTGCTTCCTTCGTCGGTTTCGCCTTTCGAGGCCGTGTATATGGGCGACACCTTCGTGTTCTCCATTGAGGCGACGTATAGCGGTGTGGGTAGCCTGGGCAATATGGGCACCTATATCGGTAACGAGGGTGGGCCGTACCTCTTCCTTTCGCGTGAGCCGCTCGCGTGCGCTGCGGGAAGGAAAAATAAATACCTGGTTAAAGTTCAGGCGTCGCATTTTTTGATTGACACTTCGGCCAAGACCTACGGCTCGCTTCTGTCGCCCGACCGCGCTTTGGAGTATGGCGATTATCCAGCTACGGCGGGAAAATCGGACTCATTCCTTACGTACGCCACGGTGCGCAACAGCCAGGGTATACCAGAGACGGTCACGGCCCGCCTATTCTCTCTTTAAGCTTAGAGGGGTTAAAAAGGCGCCAACAGGGGAATAAACGCGTTGTAATTGTGAGTACCGCCCGCCGAGCTGCCGCGTCATAGCGGCATCCGGCGGGCTCAGGTGCGTTAAAATGGGCTTGTTCTTAGCTAATTGAGACAGGGGGGCCGTGTTATGGCTTCAGATGCAAAAAAGATTCTGCTGGTCGAGGATGAGAAGGCAATCCGTGACGCCGTCGCTGCCTATCTCGAGCGCGAAGGCTACTGGGTTGTGGGCGTCGGCGACGGTCAGTCCGCGATCGAGGAGTTCGAGAAGCATCAGTTCGATCTGGTCGTGCTCGACCTTATGCTCCCCAAGATCCCCGGCGAGCGCGTTTGCCGCACCATTCGCGATACCTCGGATGTCCCCATCATCATGCTGACGGCTAAGGGCGAGATTGAGGACCGTATTATCGGTCTTGAGCTCGGCGCCGACGACTATCTGATTAAGCCGTTCTCGCCGCGCGAGCTCGTCGCCCGTGTTCGCGCTCTGTTCCGCCGTGCCCATCAGGCCGACGAGCCCGCCGTCGAGGTGCTCGACTTCGGCGATCTGGTCATCGATATCTCGGGCCACAAGATCTTGGTCGAGGGCAAGGAAGTCGATCTGACGGCTTCCGAGTTTAAGCTGCTCACCACGCTTGCCCGCCATCCCGGCCGTGTGTATAACCGCATGGAGCTGGTCGAGAAAGTGCTCGGGTATGACTTTGAGGGTTACGAGCGCACCATCGACAGCCACGTGAAGAACCTTCGCGCCAAGCTGGGCGATGATCCCAAGAAGCCCAAGTGGCTCTACACCGTCCATGGTGTCGGCTATCGCTTCGAGGCTCCGGCCAAGACCGATAAGTCGGACGAGAAATAGGGAAATCACATATGACACCTGCGCGCTTTGAAATCGGACAAAAGCACAAGCAGGAGAGCGAGGCGGGTTCCAAGGCTAGTTGGAACACGCCTCGTTCCGATTCACGGCCAACGATGAGCTATCCCTCGCGCATGGCACTTGCTTTTGCTCTGACATCGCTCATGACGGTATTGGTGCTGGTGGGTGTTGTCTCCGTTGTGTGGGGCACGGTCTTTTCGGATTACACACGCTCCAATATCGTAGAAATCGCAAATTCCGCTGCCGAGAAGTTGGCAACCTCATATGAGGAAAACGGCTCTTGGACCGCGGGGGAACTGCGCACGGTTGCAACGTCGAGTTTGGTTTCCGACGATCTGGGTATGCAGGTCGTCAATAAAAAGGGCGTGATCGTTTATGACGATTCCTGGCCCTCGGCAAGCGCCACCGCCGATGTACGCGAAAACCAGGCTACGACCGACGAAACGAGCGGCAAGAGGGCATCGCATAGCCCGGTCTCGTCTGCTCCAACCGACTCCGATAGCGTTGCTAACGTCGAGATTGTAACGTCTTCCGGCGAGCATGTCGGACAGGTAAAGCTGTGGGCCATCGGCTCCGACGCTCTGCTCACCAAGGCGGACACTGCGTTTAGGGAGAAGACCTTTAACGCCATGGCCCTCGCCGCGGTTGTTGCAATCTGCATTTCGGTCGTTATCGGATCGCTCGTGTCGCGCATGCTCACCAAGCCGATTCATCGCATCACCAGTACCGCAAAGCAAATCCGTGACGGCGACCTGTCGGCTCGCACGGGACTGCGCGGTGATGACGAGATCGATCAGCTGGGTGAGACCTTCGATGAGATGGCCACTTCGCTCGAGAAGGATATGAAACACGAGAAGCGCCTGACCTCAGACGTTGCACACGAGCTTCGCACGCCGCTTATGGCCATGCTCGCAACGGTCGAGGCCATGCAAGATGGCGTGTATCCCACCGACGATGAGCATTTGGAGACCGTTGCTTCCGAGACGCGTCGCTTGGCTCGTCTGGTGCAGCAGATGCTCGACCTGTCGCGCATGGAAAACAGCACGGCTCCGCTCAACCTTGAGCCGGTGGACATGGTTCCTTTCGTGCGTTCCATCGTCAATGCCCAGGAGCGCCTGTTTGTCGACCGCGATCTGCGCCTGCGTTTTGCGGACGAGACCCAGGGTCACGACGATGTCGTCGAGGCCGATCCCGACATGATCACGCAATGTGTTATCAATCTCATGAGCAACGCCATGCGCTACACCCCCGAGGGCGGTTGGGTCGTGGTGTCGGTGCTCAGTGACCGCAAACACGTCAGCGTCGCCGTTTCTGATACCGGCATCGGTATTGCCAAGGATGACTTGTCGCGCATCTTCGGCCGTTTTTGGCGCGCCGATGCCAGCCGTGCCCGTGAGGCGGGCGGTCTGGGCGTGGGCCTCGCCGTGACTAAACAGATCGTCGAGCGACATCATGGCTACATTTCCGTGGAGTCGGAGCTTGGAAAGGGTACGACTTTTACGATTCATCTGCCTCGCGAGCACACGGCGGACGCGGCATCTACTACAATGGAGCACTAGCTTTTCGCTATTCGGTGAAGGAGGGGTTTCGTCCCTGCCGCTCCGAGTTTGCGAAAACGTGCGGGAAAGAACCCGCATTTCTGTCGTATTTAGGTAAGGAGTGACTCACGTGACAACGATGGAGCGTCGTCCGGATTCCCGTGGCAAGGTTCGTGATATTTACGATGCCGGTGAAAACCTGCTGATGGTCGCCACCGACCGCATTTCTGCGTTCGACTTCATTCTTCCCGACGAGATTCCGTTTAAGGGAGAGGTGCTCAATCGCATCTCGGCATTCTGGTTCGATAAGTTTGCCGACATCGTCCCCAACCATCTCGTTTCCATCGACCCGGCGGATTTCCCCGAGGAGTTTGCTGAGTATCGTGACTACCTCGCAGGCCGCGCCATGCTGGTCAAGAAGGCCCAGACGATTCCTATCGAGTGCATCGTCCGCGGCTATCTGACCGGTTCGGGCAAGAAGACCTACGACGAGAACGGCACCGTCTGCGGCATCCAGCTGCCTGAGGGCCTGACCGAGGCTTCCAAGCTTCCCGAGCCGCTGTTCACGCCGTCCACGAAGGCCGAGATCGGCGACCACGACGAGAACATTTCGTTCGAGCGTTGCTGCGAGATCGTGGGCGAGGACATCGCCGCGCAGATTCGCGACCTGTCCCTCAAGATTTACAAGGCCGCTGCCGAGTATGCCGCGACTCGAGGCATCATCATCGCCGACACCAAGTTCGAGTTTGGTGTCATCGATGGTAAGGTTACGCTGATCGACGAGTGCCTCACGCCCGACTCCAGCCGTTTCTGGCCTGCCGCCAGCTACGAGGAGGGCAAGATTCAGCCCAGCTACGACAAACAATTCGTCCGCAATTGGCTCAAGGCCAACTGGGATATGACGGGGGAGACCCCGCACCTGCCCGCCGAGGTCATCGATGGCACGTCCGAGCGCTATCGCGAGGCCTTCCAAATCATCACGGGCTCCCAGTTCACAAGCATGAAGGAGAACGCGTAAGTGAGTACCCGCAGCGCCACGAACAAGCGCACGCAATCCCGCGAGGTTACCGGGGTTGCGCGCAAGTCCGCCGCATCCGCTAAGCCCGCCCGTCAGGCAGCGAGCTCTGTTCACGTCGTGCCGGCATCATCCAAGGCACGCCGTAAAGAGCTCGAGAAGGGCGAAAACCTGGAAGGCCTTTCCAAGGAGGAAAAGCGCGCCCGCAAGGCCAAGCAGCGCGCCCGCGAGGATCGCATCTACACGGTGTCGAATATCCTTCTCAAGCAGGATGAGGACTACACCAAGCGCCGCCGTATTTGGTGGGCCGTGCTCGCTATCGGCATGGTGCTCGTCGTGGCCATTTGGGCTTCGCTGTACTTCGCTCCCGCTGGCATGGTGTCCAGTCCCGTCCAGATGGTCGGCATCGTTTTGTCTTACGTCGTCATTCTGGGTGACTTTATCTACGACTTCGTTCGTATTCGTCCCCTGCGCAACATGTACCGCACGCAGGCCGAGGGCATGTCCGACAATAAGCTCAACGCCCTTATCGAGCGCGCGGCTGCCGAGGAGGACAAAAAGGACTCCAAGAAGAAATAGCGTTTGCATTCATACTTATCGCTAAGATATAAGGCGCGTCGTTTTTGCGGCGCGCCTTTTTACTGTTCTATAGATAGATGGAGTGGCACATGATTCGAGCTGCCCTGACGGTTGAAGAAGCTCTGGAGGGCATGAAGGCCCTGGAGCCCAAGATTAAAAACTATGCGCGCCTGGTCGTCCGCAAGGGCGTAAACGTCAAGCCCGGCCAGGAAGTCGTCGTTCAGTCTCCGGTCGAGTGCGCGCCGTTTGCGCGCGTGGTGGTCGCGGAGGCCTATGACGCCGGCGCCGGCCACGTGACGGTCATTTGGGCCGATGATGCCGTGACGAGGCTCACGTACGAGCATGTCGATAAAAGCTATTTTGAGCAGACGCCCGAGTGGAAGCGCCTGCAGCTGGATTCCCTGGCCCAGGACGGTGCCTGCTTTATCTTTATCGAGGGTGCGGATCCCGCAGCCCTCAAGGGCATCGATCCAGCCAAGCCGGCCGCGGCATCCAAGGCGAGGAATACGCAGTGCAAAGTTTTCCGCCGTGGACTGGATTACAACATCAATCCGTGGTGCATCGCCGGCGCTCCGGTCGTGGCTTGGGCGCACGAGGTGTTCCCGGGAGACGCCGATGAGGTTGCAATCTATAAGCTGTGGAATGCGATTCTGCACACCGCTCGCGCCGATGGCCAGGACCCGGAGAGCGACTGGGAACTCCATGACGCCGCATTCGAAAAGAACCTGCGTTTCCTAAACGATAATCAATTTGATTGCCTGCGCTACACCGCTTCGAACGGAACCAATCTGACGATTGGCATGACGAAAGGTCACGAGTGGGCCGGCGGAAAGGGTGAGACGCCCGATGGCCACCCCTTCTTCCCCAACATCCCCACCGAGGAGGTTTTTACCTCGCCTGATCGCATGCGCGCTGACGGAATCGTCTACTCGGCCATGCCGCTCATCCACCACGGTAACAAGGTCGACGATTTTTGGATTAAGTTCGAGGGCGGCCGTGTGGTGGACTACGACGCCCGCGTGGGCAAGGCGACGCTTGCGAGCATCATTGACACCGACGAAGGTGCCGCTCATCTGGGCGAGGTCGCGCTCATTTCCAAGAACACGCCGATCCGCGAAAGTGGCGTTCTGTTCTACGATACGCTCTATGACGAGAACGCCAGCTGCCACCTTGCGCTGGGTGTCGGCTTCCCCGAGTGCATCGAGGGCGGGTATGACATGTCCAAGGAGGAGCTCCTGGAGCATGGCGTTAACGTATCGAGCACGCATGTCGACTTTATGATCGGCACGGACGACATCGATATTACGGGCATTACGCCTGATGGACGTGAAGTTGTGATTTTCCAGAACGGCCAATGGAGTTGGGAATAGTCCCAGACCGTGGTACAATGCCACCCGCGGGCCGTTAGCTCAGCTGGCAGAGCAGGGGACTTTTAATCCCAAGGTCCAGGGTTCGAACCCCTGACGGCCCACCATAGAAAAGAAAAGCGACTGGCGGATGCCGGCCGCTTTTTTGTTGCCGGTACACGGGTTCGAACCCGTCGGGGCGCGGAGCTGAGTAAACGCGAGAGCGTTTGCCAGCGCAGCGCGCAAGGCGCGAAAGCGCCGCAGCGGCCGCCTGCGGAGCAGGCTGAACCCCTGACGGCCCACCCAAAGAAAGGAAAACGAAATGAAAACAGATAGATACGGAATTAGCGGCAGCACATTAAAGATAATAGCAGCCATTTCGATGGTTCTCGATCATGTGAGCAGGATCGTCCTGACCAATGGAATCATGACTCACGCATCGTACAGTCAGATATCAGACGAACAGTGGGCGATTCTAAGCCAGGCTTCGGATGCGCTTCATGTTCTTGGCAGAATTGCATTTCCCTTATTTTGTTTTTTGATAGTTGAGGGATTTTTGCATACTCATGACATAAAGAAGTACCTGCGAAATATGCTTGTCTTCGCAATCATTACGGAGCCCATATACGATTTCGTTCAAACCGGGCAACTAATTGACCTTCGGCAACAAAATGTTATGTGTGAGCTCCTGCTTTCCTTGGTCTTTTTGATTATTCTGGAAAAGATCCAAAGACTTTCAAAATGGAAGAGGTACATCGCAGAAATTGCTCTGATTGTTTTGACAGCACTGGCAGCTGAATACACCAAGCTAGATGGCGGTGTGTATGGCATTCTGCTTGTGGCTGCATTCTATTTATTCCACGACAGCAAGGCCAAGATGTTCTTTGCTGCAGTATGCGCAGTGCTCCTTTCGTCATGTCATATAGTTGGCGGCGGATTCGAGTTTGCTACAGCTAATGTATTTAATCCTGATGTTGCTGCCGCGGTCGTTTCGTTGCTGCTTATCAATCTTTATAATGGCAAGCGAGGGCTGAAGCTGAAATATTTCTTCTACATTTTCTATCCGGCACATCTTGCTCTGCTTTATGGTGTCTCACTTATTGTTTTGAACTGTCTTTAAAAACTCTCAAACAAGTCTCTGAAAGCAGAAACAAATTGACCCTAAGACTGCTTGTGAATTTCTGGAAGACCTGAGAGATGCGAGGATAGACAACGAGGGCTGCAGAAAGATGCTTCTCAGTTCTCTGGCGGATCGCACGTATCTGTATGAGGATCACTTCCACACACTCATTAATAACAGTGATAAACACGGCAGATCCTCAAAACATGAGGCTGCGGAGGTCGAACGATGCTTCGAAAGCATGAATGGCAGCGAGAAAATGAGTTCGGAAGCACCCTCTGGATGCTCCAGCATAGAATAGAAAGCGATCGGCTCCGGCTGGTCGCTTTTTTGTTGCCGGTGCACGGGTTCGAACCCGAACTTCTCTATATATAAGAACGCTTGGCGAACAAAACCTGCCTTTTACCGACGGGAAACAAATAGCTGATGCTTTTGGAGTAAAGTGGCGCTCCAGAGATGACCGATGCCTTAACACCTATAAACCAGCTGGTCATCGCCAATATCAGAAGCCAATGCTTCAGTTTTAACCTCAGTGATGCGACTGAGGGACCTATTCATTTGTGAACAAAATATGGAGTGCGCGATTCCCGCCCCCGGCGCCCCTCCGGTCTGGCAATATATCTCCTTGCCGCGCGGCCCGGTCGGACCGGATCAGCCGCGGGGCGTGCACCTTGAGAACCGGATACTGCGAGGATGGACACATTCAGTGTCGCATCCGGGCAGACATCGAACCATTTGAAATGGTCTAACTTGGATTTGTTTTTCGCAAGGCCGCCGAGAGGCGGCCCCGAGAAATTCCTTTTCCTATACTAAAACCATATGAATCGAACGGAACCGATCAGCGATGGACTGAGAGGACCGGACGGGCTCGAAGCCCAGATATTTTGGACGGAGAGTTCGATCCTGGCTCAGGATGAACGCTGGCGGCGCGCCTAACACATGCAAGTCGAACGGCACCCACCTCCGGGTGGAAGCGAGTGGCGAACGGCTGAGTAACACGTGGAGAACCTGCCCCCTCCCCCGGGATAGCCGCCCGAAAGGACGGGTAATACCGGATACCCCGGGGTGCCGCATGGCACCCCGGCTAAAGCCCCGACGGGAGGGGATGGCTCCGCGGCCCATCAGGTAGACGGCGGGGTGACGGCCCACCGTGCCGACAACGGGTAGCCGGGTTGAGAGACCGACCGGCCAGATTGGGACTGAGACACGGCCCAGACTCCTACGGGAGGCAGCAGTGGGGAATCTTGCGCAATGGGGGGAACCCTGACGCAGCGACGCCGCGTGCGGGACGGAGGCCTTCGGGTCGTAAACCGCTTTCAGCAGGGAAGAGTCAAGACTGTACCTGCAGAAGAAGCCCCGGCTAACTACGTGCCAGCAGCCGCGGTAATACGTAGGGGGCGAGCGTTATCCGGATTCATTGGGCGTAAAGCGCGCGTAGGCGGCCCGGCAGGCCGGGGGTCGAAGCGGGGGGCTCAACCCCCCGAAGCCCCCGGAACCTCCGCGGCTTGGGTCCGGTAGGGGAGGGTGGAACACCCGGTGTAGCGGTGGAATGCGCAGATATCGGGTGGAACACCGGTGGCGAAGGCGGCCCTCTGGGCCGAGACCGACGCTGAGGCGCGAAAGCTGGGGGAGCGAACAGGATTAGATACCCTGGTAGTCCCAGCCGTAAACGATGGACGCTAGGTGTGGGGGGACGATCCCCCCGTGCCGCAGCCAACGCATTAAGCGTCCCGCCTGGGGAGTACGGCCGCAAGGCTAAAACTCAAAGGAATTGACGGGGGCCCGCACAAGCAGCGGAGCATGTGGCTTAATTCGAAGCAACGCGAAGAACCTTACCAGGGCTTGACATATGGGTGAAGCGGGGGAGACCCCGTGGCCGAGAGGAGCCCATACAGGTGGTGCATGGCTGTCGTCAGCTCGTGTCGTGAGATGTTGGGTTAAGTCCCGCAACGAGCGCAACCCCCGCCGCGTGTTGCCATCGGGTGATGCCGGGAACCCACGCGGGACCGCCGCCGTCAAGGCGGAGGAGGGCGGGGACGACGTCAAGTCATCATGCCCCTTATGCCCTGGGCTGCACACGTGCTACAATGGCCGGTACAGAGGGATGCCACCCCGCGAGGGGGAGCGGATCCCGGAAAGCCGGCCCCAGTTCGGATTGGGGGCTGCAACCCGCCCCCATGAAGTCGGAGTTGCTAGTAATCGCGGATCAGCATGCCGCGGTGAATGCGTTCCCGGGCCTTGTACACACCGCCCGTCACACCACCCGAGTCGTCTGCACCCGAAGTCGCCGGCCCAACCGAGAGGGGGGAGGCGCCGAAGGTGTGGAGGGTGAGGGGGGTGAAGTCGTAACAAGGTAGCCGTACCGGAAGGTGCGGCTGGATCACCTCCTTTCTAGGGAGATAAATCTTCTAGAGAGACAAACTTTAACTCGAATAGAGGGCAGGAGCCCGTCCGGTAGATGTCCGCCAGGATGATTCCCCGCAGCACCCGGTCCCCGGGGTCGCACCCGCGTACCTTGAGAGCCGCATAGCGATAGGAGAGAGATGGAAGATCATTCTTCCAGACTCGATTCTTTTCTGCGATTTATCAGACAGAATGATAGCAATCATTCATCCGATCCAAACAAGAAGAATTCACTTATACATGAGTGAGGAGCATCTGATCGCGAGCACAGTCAAGACACTGTGCCGCGGTATGAGATACCCGAATTGCGACATACGAGCGCTATTCATGATATCGATTAATTAATTTTAGCGACACGTGGATATCCCGCGGGCCCGAGAGCGGTCCCGCAAGATACCACGGGCGCACGGCGGATGCCTTGGCACAGGGAGCCGATGAAGGACGCGGCAAGCTGCGATAATCCCCGGCGAGGAGCACACATCCTTCGACCCGGGGGTCTCCGAATGGGCGAACCCATCCACAGCAGTGTGGATATCCCGACCCCGAACACATAGGGGCCGGGAGGACAACCCGGGGAACTGAAACATCTAAGTACCCGGAGGAGAGGAAATCAATCTCGAGACTCCCCGAGTAGCGGCGAGCGAAAGGGGACCGATGGCCAAACCGTCGAGCGGGCATACCCGGCAGGGGTTCCGCCGACGGGGTTGCAGGGCCGCGCATCCGGGGGCTGCCGCCCCCGGGCGCAGGTCCGGCTGGGGAGCGGAACGGCATGGGAGGGCCGGCCGCAGCGGGTGACAGCCCCGTACGCGAACCCAGACCGGACGGCGCGACGCGGTCCCTGAGTAGGGCCGGGCACGTGAAACCCGGTCCGAACCTGGGTGGACCACCATCCAAGCCTGAGTACTACCCTGTGACCGATAGCGCACCAGTACCGTGAGGGAAAGGTGAAAAGCACCCCGGGAGGGGAGTGAAACAGTAC
>URZJ01000011.1 GCA_900552395.1 uncultured Collinsella sp.
GCCACCCGAATCCTTGGCGCAAATCGAAACCATGCGCTCGGTGCCGACGGAAGTGATGGCGTCACGAGAAGATGTCACGTTGAGCGTGCTGGACGCGTCGCCCTGAATATTAAGCTCGGCGTTCTCGTTCGCGCCATCCTTAACCTTGATGCCGCGGCCGTTGTCGTTAGTGACGGTGTTGTTGCCCTCGTAGCTCACGTTGAGCTTGCCCGCTGCCTCGATCGCGCCGCCGTTATAGCCGTTGAGCTTCATGTCGTCGGCGCCGTCCCAGCTCCAGGTGCCGGCGGCGTCGCCCGCCGCGGTGCCGGCGTTGTATTGGGTGCCGCCGACGTCCACCCACTCGGCCGCGAGCGAGACGCTCGGCATGAGCAGCGAACTTACCGTGAGCGCGCATACGGCGCCTACAACGATGCGGCGTGTCACGCGGCGCCAGCTGCCGTGTGCGAGCAGCGTGCGACGGCGCACGTCGGGCTCGACAAAATGGGCTCCAGAGGTTTTGTCATTGCGCTTGGGGGTCGTGAACAAGGCGGCCATGGTTACTCCCATCCTCATAGGGCCTATGCGATTACGCCCAGCATATCTGCAGGATGTAGCCGGCGGTAGTGCCGTTTGGAGAGCAAAACGTCCAAAACTTGCGAAGCAATACATCGCGCGTCCGTGTGGCGCCTGGCTTTAAAAGCAAAGCGCGGAGCCGCTCGATGCGACTCCGCGCTTTGCTGTTTGGTATTGCGAATCTTGCGCCTACGCTACAAAGAAGTAGACGAGGAAGGCAAGGGCTGCGATCCACATGAGCGGCTTGATCTTGGAGGCCTCGCCCTTAAAGAGCGCGACGATCACGTAGGCGATAAAGCCCAGGCCAATGCCGGCGGAGATGGAGTAGGTGAAGGGCACGCCGGCGACAATCATGAACGCCGGGAAGCCCTGCGACACGTCGGACCAGTCGATCTCGGAGGCCTCGCTCATCATGAGGTAGCCGACGTAGACCAGAGCACCGCAGGTGGCGGCACTGGAAACGATGGTGACGATGGGGGAGAAGAACGCGGCGAGAATGAACAGCACGCCGGTGGTGACGGAGGTGAGGCCCGTGCGACCACCGTCGGCAGCGCCAGAGGTGGACTCGACGAAGGTAGTGATGGAGGAGACGCCCATAAAGCCACCGGCAGCAGCGGCCACGGAGTCGACGACCAGGATGGGACGGATGTCCTCGACATTGCCGTCCTCGGTCAAGAACTCGCCCTGCTTGGCGACGGCCATCGCGGTGCCCATGGTGTCGAAGAAGTCGCTCATGAGCAGCGAGAAGGCAACGACGAGCAGCATCGGGTCGGTCAGGACCTTCACGATGGCAAGGTTGCCGTCGGCAGTGCTGGCAAACGGGGCGCCGAAGGTCGAGAAGTCGAGCGGTGCGATGAGGCCCTCGGGCGCATGGGTGACGCCCAGGGGGATTCCGGCGATAACGGCGACGATGATGCCGATGAGCAGCGAGCCCGGCACGTTGCGGGAAGCCAGGGCAACCGTCACGACGATGGAGATGATGCCGACGATAAAGGTGGGGGAGGCGATGTCGCCCAGGCCGACGAGCGTACCGGCGCCAGCGGTGATGATGCCGGCGTCGCACAGGCCGATCATGGCGATAAACAGGCCCAGACCCACCGAGATGGCGTGGCGCAGGACCACGGGGATGGCGTCCATGATGGCCTCGCGCAGGCCGCAAAGGACGAGCAGCAAGATGACGACGCCCTCGAGGAAGATAACGCTCATGGCCACGTGCCAGTCGCCGCCGCACATGGTGGTGGCGATGCCCGCAATCATGGCGTTGATGCCCAGACCCGACGCACAGGCGAGCGGGCGGTTGGCGAAGATGCCCATGCAGATGGTCATGATGCCGGCGCCCAGGCAGGTGGCGCAGGCGAGCGCTCCCGCATCGATGCCAGCGCCCGAGAGCACTGCGGGGTTGACGGCGATGATGTAGGCCATCGCCAGGAATGTTGTCAGTCCAGCGCGAAGTTCGGTCCCGATTGTGGACTTGCGCTCACTGACGTGAAAAAGTTCGTCCATGCATACCCTTTCCTTGTTCGGCCCCGAGTTTAGGCCGATTGACACGAACTCACTTACTATATCGTCTTTGTGAAGTTGGTGTTCCTCACATGTTGATGTTCGGCGGTTTGTAACGGACGGGCGGTATCTTTCGCATGAAATTGTGTAGGTACCGTATACTTAAGCGGTTACAACGACCCCTATGGAGGAACGTATGATTAAAGAGCTTTGCCACGACGAGGCTATCCTGTCCCAGCGTTGCGAGGTTGCGACCGTCGAGGACGAGCCGGTTGCTCAGGACCTGATCGATACCATCAAGTCGCTCGACGATGCCGGCTGCCTTGCCGCTAACCAGATTGGCGTTACCAAGAAGGTTTGCGTCTACTTGGACGATGCCGGCGAGCCCCACGTGCTCTACAACCCCCGTCTGGTGTTTGGCCTGGGCGCCAGCAAGATGGAGGAGAGCTGCCTGACGCACGAGGAGGTCACCAAGTCCACGCGCTATATCAAGTGCAAGGTTGCCTTTGACCAGATTGTCGACGGCAAGATGAAGGAGTGCCGCCGCGACTACGCGGGCTTTGAGGCACAAATGATCCAGCATATGATCGATCACTGCCAAGGTAAACTTGTCTAGGGTGACTACGGCACCGCACTTCGTCGTTTTTGGCCCGGGCGTGACATTGTTGTCATGTCCGGGCTTTTGTGTTTAGCGCCTTTTTGTTTGGTGACAATGAGCTTAGCAAGAACGTAAAGCTAGGAGGCGCTATGTGCACGAGCATTCGATTTACCGATAATTCTGGCCACATGTATCTAGGCCGCAACCTCGACTGGAGCTTTGACTACGGTCAACAGGTTCGCGTGATGCCGCGCGGGTTTCATATTCCGTATTCGTTTATCGACGATGCGTCGGCGGCACACGCGGTAATCGGCATGTGCATCGATTACAAGAACTATCCCATGTTTTTCGACTGTGGTAACGATGCGGGTCTGGCTGTGGCGGGGCTCAACTTTCCCGGCTATGCCGAGTATGCCGAGGGCCCGGTTGATGGAAAGACCAATATCGCGGCCTATGAGTTTCCCCTGTGGGTGGCAGCGACGTTCTCGACGGTCGACGAGGTCGAGGCTGCGCTGCGCGATACGGTGATTGTCGCCAAATCTGCAGGAGAGGGGCTGGGCGTGTCGCTGCTCCATTGGATTATCGGCGACAGCCAGCGTAGCATCGTGGTCGAGATGATGGCTGACGGCCTGCATGTATACGACGATCCGGTCGACACTCTTGCCAACCAGCCGACCTTCCCGTGGCACATGGAAAACCTGCGCACCTATATCACCGCCACAAGCGATTTTCCGCAGACGGCGACATGGCGTGGCGCCGAGCTTAAGCCCTATGGAGCCGGTGCCGGCATGCGCGGCATTCCGGGCGATTGCTATTCGCCGAGCCGTTTTGTAAAGGCGGCGTACCTCAATGCCAATTACCCGCAAAAGGAGAGCGAGACCGAAAACGTCGTTCGCATGTTCCGCTCGCTCGAGGGCGTGGTGATGATCGAGGGAGCGTCCAGGATGGGCGATGGCAAGTTCGAGAAGACTATCTATACCGGATGCTTTAGCGCGCGCACGGGCAATTATTACTACGCGATGTATGGGGATCCGTCGATTCGCTACGTGAGCCTGATGGATGCCGAGGGCGCGAGCCCCGATAGGCTCGTGGTTCCCGAGCCGCGCCGTTCGTAGCTCACTGGTCCGTTGCGACATAAAACGGCCTCGCACCTCTCATGAGATGCGAGGCCGTTGTCGTCAATGGCTGGTGGCGTGTTAGAAGTTGGTGTCGTTGAACTGGGTGCTCTCGAGTCCGTCGAGTTGCTGTTCGGGCGTATCTGCGACGCTCTCGAGCAGCTCAGTGGGATCGACGTTCATATTCTTACCGGCTTCGTTGCCGTTGACCAGGTCGTCCGAGAAGATGTCGACTTCCATTTCTTCGGCCTCTTCGATCTGAACCTCGAGCGGCACTTGGGTGCGCACGAGCTTAACGGCCGGGCGCATGCGGGCAAACAGCGGCACGTACTCGATGATGATGGCCGAGTTCTCGAGACCGTACCAGCGTGCCGGGCTTCCGCAGGCGCGGCGGACGGCGTACTTGATGGCCATCACGCGGTGGTCATTGCGGTTGATGTCCGTTTCGGGGGCGAGCATCTTGCGCAGCATACAAAAACGGAAGTCGCCCACGTTGCCGCGCGTCTCGTAGATGGAGTAGGTGTGATGCTGCGGCGGCAGCTCACCCGATGCCATCAAGTCGCCAACGATTTGGCGCAGGTAGGCATTAACGCGCTGGTTGACCTTAAAGCCCAGGTCCAAGCGCACGCGGAACAAAAAGTCCGTGCCAAAGGTCTCGACGGAATACTCGTGCGTATAGGGCTCGTCGGTAACGTGCACGTTGATGAACCAGTATGCCTTGGCGCGCTTGGGATGCTTATCCAAGATGGAATAGAGCACGTCGCGGTCGAGCGTGAGCGGGTCGGGGCTGTTGGTGAGGAACACCAGATTGTCGGCGAGCACGGGGTAGGTCTCGTCGTTGCGCAGGCGGTTGAGCTGGTCAATGTACTTGGAGACGGGCAGCAGGATCGTCTGCGTGCGCTCGATGGCGGTGCCGCGGCGCCACACGTACATAAGGCCAAACAGCAGCGAGGCCAAGAAGATCATTACGTAGCCGCCGTCAAAGAACATGGTGAGGCACGAGGCGAAGAAGCACAGCTCAATGGCACCGAAGAGCAGGGCGAAGACGCAGGCGCCCAGCTTGTGCTTGAGGATGCCGGCGATATAGCTCGTCAGCAGCGTGGTGGTCATAAGCATGGGCACGGTAATGGCGAGGCCATAGGCGCTCTCCATGCGCTCGGAGTTCTGGAACAGCAGCACAATGAAGATGCAGCCGACCCACATGATGTTGTTGACGAGTGGAATATAGAGCTGGCCCTTGGTGTCGCTGGGGTAGTGGATGCGCAGGTGCGGCATAAGGTTGAGGCGCGTTGCCTCGGATACCAGCGAGAACGAGCCGGTGATGAGCGCCTGTGAGGCGATGATGGCCGCCACGGCCGAAAGCACGATGGCAAAGGGGCGTAGGGGCTCGGGGAGCATCATATAGAACGGGTTGACGATATCCATCGCGAGCATCTGGGGGTTGGAGTTATTGGCGAGCAGCCAAGCTCCCTGACCCAGATAGTTGAGGATAAGGGCCGCCTTAACAAATGGCCAGGATGCATAGATGTTTGCCTTGCCCACGTGGCCCATGTCCGAGTAGAGTGCCTCGGCACCGGTTGTCGACAGGAAGACAAAGCCGAGCACCATAATGCCCGAATGGTTGATGGGCGAGAACAGGAACATAATGCCGCGGATGGGGTTGAGCGCGCGCAAGATGGACAGGTTGCCGAGCATGTTGAACAGACCGGCGCCTGCCAGGAACAGGAACCACAGCGTCATGAGCGGGCCGAACAGCTTGCCGATTGACGAGGTGCCGGCGCGCTGCATGGCAAATAGGCCGCAGATAATGATGATGGTGATGATGATGACGTTGGTCTGGCCGTCGCCCAGCAGCGCATGGCCCCATTCGATGGTGCGCAGACCCTCGATGGCTGTGGTGACCGTGACGGCGGGGGTGAGGATGCCGTCGGCGAGCAGCGCCGCGCCGCCGATCATGGCGGGCAGAATCAGCCATGGTGCCACCTTGCGTACGAGGCTGAACAGGGCGAAGATGCCGCCTTCGTTGTGGTTGTCGGCCTTCATGGCGATTACCACGTACTTGACCGTGGTCACGAGCGTCATGGTCCAGATGACGAGCGAAAGCGCGCCCAGGATCATGTCCTCGCTGACGGTACCGATGCCGCCGTTGTTGGCGACGATTGATTTCATGGTGTACATGGGGCTCGTGCCGATGTCGCCATAGACGACGCCGAGCGTTACGAGCAGCATGCCAGCGGAGAGGGGGATGGCTCCGTGCCCGCCTTGCCCGCGCTGGTCTTGGAGGTTTGCCTCCAGTTTGTTGTGTGCCACGAGGACTCCCTTAGACATCCGGTTATCTGTCTAGGACAAAAAACTTTATGCCGTCTTTATACATACAAGAGCAGTTTGGCACATCGGGTTATTTTAGACAATAATCCTCAGCTGGGGATTATTTATCTACGCAGGTAGCATTTCAAAGCAGGGGCTTTTAAGCACGTGCTGTCTGGGCGATGCCAGCCTTGGCGTTTGCGCGTTTGCCGGCGAGTTCGCAAAAAATCGCGCCGCCGATGATAAGCGCGGCGCCCATCAGGCGGACCGGTGTTATGGCTTCACCCAAAAGGGCGGCCGAGAACACGACCGCCGAAAGCGGCTCGAGGTAGCCGACGACGGCGACGGTCTGGACGGGCAGCTTGGCGACGGCGCTAAAGTAGAGCAGGCAACCAATGCCGGTGTTGACGACGCCGAGCATAGCGACGGCGCGCCAATCAATGCTGGCGGCGACGCCGGCGGACAGGAACGAGGGAGCGCCCTGCGTGATGAGCGTGAGGGCCAGTGCGGTCACAAAGGCGGCGCTCACTTGGAGTGCGGAGTTCTCGAGGCCCTCGATGTGCGGCGCACCCTTGCTGGCGATGACCATCAATGCATAGCAGAAGGCCGAGGCGATTCCACAGACGATGCCCGCAATGGGCATATTGCCGCCTAGACCTTGCGCTGCAATGAGAAAAGCACCGCAGGCGACGGCGACAAAGCCGGCGATTTTGCCGCCGGTCAGCTTTTCGCCAAAAATGAGCGGGGAAAGGGCCATAACGATGATGGGGCCACAGTAATACAACAGCGAGGAGATACCAACGCCGATCGTCTGATAGGCGCGGAACAGGAAAATCCAGCTGGCGCCCAGCGCGGCGCCCGAGACGATGAGCGCTGCGGCCTCGCGGGGGCGAGACGGAGCCTGCAGGTTATGGCGCTTGGTTATGAAGAGGATGGCGGCAAGGGTGAGAGCGCCCAAAAACGTGCGCAACAGTACGATATCGGAGCTCGGCAGTGCGATATCTGCGGCGATGATGCCGTTAGAGCCAAACAACAGTAATGCTGCTAAGTATGTAAACAGTCCGTTGTTCATGCGCTGACATCCCCTCTATATCCGAACATATTCACTATGGGTGAACTGGCTTTAGAAGAAAAGCGAATATAATGCATGGAAAACATAACAAAAACTCATGCAAGGGTGGGGACGTGCCGTGGAGACCAATATCCAAAAGATGCAAGTGCTGCTCGAGACGGTGCGTGCCGGCAGCTTTACGCGTGCTGCAGAGCGGCTGAGCTATTCGCAGTCGGGCGTGAGCCGCATGGTGGGCGACCTTGAGGCAGACTGGGGTTTTAAGGTGCTTGATCGCAGCCGCGAGGGCGTGGTGCTTTCTGCCGATGGGCGGCAGATCATGCCGGCGGTTGAGGCGCTCTGCGAGGAGTTTGGCCGCCTGCAGCGACACGTGGACGAGATGCGTGGGCTCATGCGCGGCAAGATCTGTATCGGTACGTTTTCGAGTGTGGCGACCCATGTACTGCCGCCGGTGATTGCGCGCTTTCGCGCCGATCATCCGGATGTCGATTACGAGCTGCTGATGGGTGATTACTCCGAGATTGAGCAATGGGTGGCGGAAGGCCGCTGCGACCTGGGCTTTATTCCGCGCGAGCCACGCGGCGCCGGCATGGCGTCGCGACCGTTGGTGCAAGACGAGTTGATGGCCGTGGTGCCAGCGGACTCCTCGCTTGCCACGGCGGAGGTCGTTTCTCTTGCCGATTTAGCCAACGAGCAGTTTATTCTGCTAGAACGCGGCACTGATGACGAGATTACGCCGCTATTCCGTCGGGCGGGGCTGGCGGTGCGCTCAAAACTGTCGACTTGGGATGACTATGCGATTATGGCTATGGTCGAGGATGGCCTGGGCGTGAGCATTCTTCCCGCGCTCATCTTGCGTCGCTGCCAGTTCGATGTTGCTGTGCGTCCGCTCGAAGGGCATCCCCATCGGCAGATCAACGCCATATATCGAACGGCCGATGTTTCGCTTGCCGCCGCTCGTTTCCTCGAATACCTCTAAATGCGTGCACGTCGTTATCGCCTTGGGATAAATCTCGAGGTCTTGCTCATTTTATTTTTGAAATTGAACTTTTCGAAATAGCACGGCGTTATACTGCTGCCTAAATTGAACTCAGGTTCAATTCGTGTTGTATAAATTGAACTTTGCCAGCAAGGAGGTTCTAGTGGCCCAAGAGACGTTTAGCGATCGTCTGCGACAGGCTATGTCCGATCGCGACGTTCGCCAGTCGGACGTGATCCGCGCATCGGAGATGCTCGGCAAAAAACTCGGCAAGAGTCAGATGAGCCAATATGTGAGCGGCAAGACGATTCCGCGGCGCGATGTGGCTGAGCTGCTCGCCCGTATTTTGGAGGTCGATGTTACCTGGCTGCTTGCCGGCGACGCCGATCAAGGCGAGGCATCATCACCCCGCAACGATTCCAAGCCCGAACCCCATCCCTCAGCTCAAATTGCAAGGAGCACCACCATGCGTACTTTTTCTAAATCCACCAAGCTCGATAACGTCCTGTATGACGTGCGCGGTCCCGTCGTCGACGAGGCCGCCCGTATGGAGGACGAGGGCGAGCGCATCCTCAAGCTCAATATCGGCAACCCGGCGCCCTTCGGTTTCCGCACGCCCGATGAGGTCATCAAGGACATGCGCCAGCAGCTGCCCGACTGCGAAGGCTATTCCAACTCGCGTGGCCTGTTCTCCGCGCGCAAGGCGATCATGCAGTATTCGCAGATCAAGGGCTTGCCCAACGTTCAGATGGAGCATATCTACACGGGCAACGGCGTGTCCGAGCTCATTCAGCTTTCGATGAACGCGCTGCTCGACAATGGCGACGAGATTCTGATCCCCAGCCCCGACTATCCGCTCTGGACGGCGTGCGCAACCCTTGCCGGCGGTCATCCTGTGCACTATCTGTGCGATGAGCAGGCGGATTGGTATCCCGACCTGGAGGATATGGAGTCCAAGATCACGAGCGCGACCAAAGCCCTCGTTATCATCAACCCCAACAACCCCACGGGCTCGGTCTACCCGCGCGAGGTGCTCGAGGGCATCGTCGAGGTTGCACGCAGGCATCAGCTGATGATCTTTGCCGATGAGATCTACGACCGCCTGTGCATGGACGGCTACGAGCACGTCTCGATTGCCTCGCTCGCTCCCGATCTGCCCTGCGTCACCTTTAGCGGTCTGTCCAAGTCGCACATGATCGCGGGCTATCGTATTGGCTGGATGGTGCTTTCGGGCAACCAGCGCTGCATGAGCGACTTCATCATGGGCATCAACATGCTCTCCAACATGCGCCTGTGCTCCAACGTGCCGGCTCAGTCGATCGTTCAGACGGCGCTCGGTGGCCATCAGTCCGTCAACGACTACATCCGCCCCGGCGGCCGTGTCTACGAGCAGCGCAACTTTGTGTATGAGGCGCTCAACAAGATTGACGGCATCTCGGTGGTTAAGCCGCGTGCGGCGTTCTACATCTTCCCCAAGATGGATGTGAAGAAGTTCAACATTACCGATGACGAGCAGTTCGCCCTTGACCTGCTGCACGAGAAGAAGATTCTGATCACGCGCGGCGGCGGCTTCAACTGGGCTGAGCCCGACCACTTCCGTATCGTGTACCTGCCGCGCATGGAAGTGCTCAAAGAGTCCCTCGAAGATCTCGCCGACTTCTTCGATCACTACCGCCAGTCGTAACGACAAAGGTAGCCTGTACTAAAACGGCCGGCCCGCAACGGATGCGGGCCGGCCGTTTTCTGTCTAAGCCCGTGCTGCTAACGCTTTGTCTCTTTGAGCGAGCAAGGTTCGCGTGTGAGCGGTAAGTTCTATTCCAAAATGGAATACAGTAGGCTTAAGCTGGAATTGATGCCCGGGTACCCGCTTTTCTAGAATGTTCTCAACAAGATGAAAGGCGGTTCCAACCAATGATTATCGATGCAAATTCCTACTGGTTCGACGAGCGCATCTTTCATGACGAGACGCTCTGCGAACAGTTTTTGGCCGAGGTGCCCCGCGCCTACGACACCGAAGGCTATCTGACCGTGAATTCCGTCGGCAAGCGACAGATCGTGATCGAGATGCCCGCCGGTTCTCCGGGCCTTAATTACATCGAGGGCGACTACACCCTCGAGAAGCGCTTGGCCGATATGGATGAGGCGGGGGTCGACAAGGCGATCCTCAAGCTCCCCGGCTGCCACGAGTGGATGTCGCTCGAGATGTGTCGGCGCTTCAACGACGGTATGGCCGCTGACGCGAAGGCGTCAAATGGCCGCCTGATTCCGCTTGTCGCTGTGCCACCCTTTGGCACCAAGGCAAATTTAGAGGAGCTCGACCGCAGACTCGACGATGGTTTTGCGGGTGTGCAGCTCTGCGCTCACTACGGCAAGCGCTATCTCGACGACCGGGTTTTCTCGAGCTTCTTCGAGCACCTGAACGAGCGCAACGTCACCGTTTACGTCCACCATGTTCCCGTACCGGTCGAGAACGAGTCGCTTCTCGCGTACGACAACCTTCGCCGCTCTTATGGTCGCTGCGTCGACCAAACTACGGCGATCGGCCGCGAGATCTTTGGTGATTTCTTCGAGCGCTATCCTAATATCAAGATGGTCCACTCCATGCTCGGTGGCGCATACTTTGCGTTCAAGGAGATGCTGCTGCCTCACGGCCCCAAGCGCCCTGATGCCTCTGGACGTTTTCAGGTCGATACCGAGACCGTTTCCAAGCGCCTCGAGAACAACATCTATTTCGACATGTCCCATGCCCAGCCTTGGGGCAAGACACTCCTCGCCTGCGCGGTTAACGTGTTGGGTGCAGACCATATTGTTTTTGGCACGAGCTATCCGGTTAAACGCGAGTGGCTCACCGAGGGTGTCGCCTGCGTTCGTGCCGCGAGTCTGAGCAATGCAGACACAGATCTTGTGCTTGGCGGCACGGCGCAGCGACTGTACGGTGTCGAGTGAGCGGCAATCAGAGGGGGTGTCTGCCATGGACAAAGGAGAGATGAGGGCTGGGGCCGCCCGTGCGGCCATCGATCTTGGGGGCGTATTGCCGTTTGACGGTTTCGACGAACTCCGCCATGAGGTCTTTGCCCGTGCTCTTGTCATCGAGGGGGCGGGGCGACGCTCCTGCATTCTTTCGCTTGAGGTCACATCGATTGCTCCGGCTCTGCTCGCCGATCTGCGTGAGGTCGTCGAGGATGCCGCCGGCTGCAGTGGCGCTTACTCTTGGGTGGTTCCTACCCACACGTTTTCCATGCCTCACGTTCGCACTCCCGGGCATCTTGCCGATGCTGCTGCCCGCGATCGCAACGAGCGCTATCGCGCAGCGCTCATCGCCGCCGCCCGCACGGCTGTCGAGCGGGCTGTTGCGGGCATTCGCTCCGTCACACTCGCCACGGCGGAGGGCGACTGCCCCGTGAACGTTAATCGCGACATCGAGACGCCGGCCGGCTGGTGGTTGGGCTCGAATCCCGAGGGGTTTGCCGACCACGCGATGCCCGTGCTCGCCATGAGGGATGCCGGGGGCGAGTACGTTGCCGTACTTGCGGCGGCGGACGTCCAGTCCTCCGTGCTCGACGGGTCGCGCGACTCCGAGGGGAGACGCGTGGCGAGCGGAGATCTCTTTGGTTTTGCCGCCATGTCACTCGAGCGTGAGCTGGGCGGCGTTGCCCTGTTGCTGCCGGGCGCCGCGGGCGACCAAGGTCCGGCGGAGCGCGCCATGAACGTCACGTTCGATGCCGCCGGCGTGAAGCGGACGGTCGATGCCCATGAGGACGGATACCGCATGCTGCACCAGCAGGGGCAGGTCTTGGGCGATGCTTTGATTGAGGCCGCTCGCATGGCACGTGAGGATAGCGCTGCCGGCATCGATGCTCGCACGGTCGACGTCCTCCTGCCCGCTCAGACACGCGCCGATTTTTACTCTTTGGCTCCGCATCGAACGTATGAGTTTCATGCTGCCGGTGAGCAGCACACGAGGGTCTATCTGCTTCGGCTGGGAAACGTCGAGCTTGTCGGCGTGCAGCCCGAGGTCTCGAGTACATTCGGCGCCACCGTGCGCGTCGCCCGGTCCGGCTCTGTGCTCTTTGCCACGCTCGTCAACGGCGGACAGAAATACCTACCGGCCCCCGACGCGTACGAAAAGATCACCTATGAGGCCATGAACTCCGGTTTTGCCGCCGGCTCCCATGAGCGCCTCGTCGATATCATCATTGCCGCCTTGAATGCGGCGTAACACAGAAGGAGAACGTGCATGAACATTGGACACGCGCGCCGCAAAATCACCCCACAGGGCGACATCTACCTGATTGGCTATCGCAATCTTCCCAACCGCCTGGAGCCTGCGACGGGCATCCATGACGACGTCTACGCCAACGCCATTCTCTTCCAGCAAGGCGAACGCGAGGTGTTTCTCTTTAATGCCGATGTCCTCGAGTTCGAGGAAAGCATGGCCGAGGAAGTCAAGACAATGCTCGCCGAGCGCTACGGCATTGACCGTGATTGCGTCCTGCTCTCGGCGACGCACGACCATACTTCAATCGTCGCTTACCACCGCAGCTGGTGGACGGGAAAATTCGACGAGAACTACTATCGCTGGCTCCTCGATACCATTTGCCAATGCTTTGAGGAGTGCCGCGCCAATGCGCAGCCCGCGATTTGCCGCCTGGGCAAGCAGGTCGTCACCGGTTTCTATGACAACCGCATCATCCCAGGCGAACTCGCCGACAATGAGGTCATTGTCGTTTCGTTCTTCGATACCGAAGGCAGGCCATTTGCGGGCTTTGTGAACTGGGCGGTGCATTCCGCTTGCGTCGGGCCCGATTGTACGGAGCTCACGAGTGAGCTTGCCGGCCTTACCGGTAAAAAGCTCGCCCCGAGCCTCGGGTACTATCCTGCCATGGTCGTGGGCGCTGCTGGCGACTGCAGCGATCGCAATTTTCGCCAAGGTCGTGGCATCCCCGAGGTCGAGCGCGTGTCGACCGGTCTTGCCGAGGCGATTTCCAAAATCAAGCTCGATCGCGAGGTTAAACTCGACCGTATCGAGCCCCAGACGTTCTATCACACCGTCGCCCATGACGATTTTTCGCTCACGCTCAAGTGCGCCGTTATCAGCTTGGGTGGTATGCACCTCTTTGTGTTTCCGAGCGAGCTCGGCAGCGACCTTGGCGTTCGCATGAAGCGCGAATGTCCGGTTGAGGGGATTGTCTGCGGTTATACCAACGGCTATTACGAGTACTTCCTTCCGGCGCGTGAATACGGCCTCTCCTTTGAGACCGAACGTACCCAGATTCCCCAAGGCGAACCGGAGCGCCTATGCGATAAGTTCTGTCAAACCGCGCGCCTTCTCGGCGCGCCAGATTCGCGCCTGTAGTTTTGCCGCCACGGCATGGGACCCATGAGGGTCGCGGCCGTGTGATCGGCGTTCTTATTTCCCTTGTTATCTCCCATCCCGGACGTATATGCGCCCGCGGATTTTAAAGGGGAGGCGGGTTCTGTGGCTCCCCACGTCGACTACGGGGGTCTGGAATCAATGCCATGCCCCGCTCAGAAAAAGGAGGAATACCATGAAATACCAGCAGCTTTGCGATGGAATCATCGCAAAGGTCGGTGGCCGAGACAATGTGCTGGACGTGAGTCACTGCATTACGTCTCCGCTTTCACCTCATGGACGAATCGCTCGCCCAGACCGATGAGCTCAAGGCCATGAAGGGTGTCGTTGACGTCATCCAGGCCGGTGGACAGTATCAGGTCGTAATCGGTGCCACCGTCGAGTCCGTCTACAATGAACTCGTTCAGATCGGCGGGTTCGACGCCAAGCCCGCGCTTGATATCGATGAGGGCGACAATGTCAAGAAGGGCGATCCGTTCTCGCGCCTACTCGCCATCATTTCCGAGATCCTGCAACCGGTTCTTGGCGTGCTTATGGCCGGTGGCTTCATCAAGTCGATGCTCGCCCTCTGCACGGTTGCCGGTTGGCTCGCCAAGGACAGCAATACCTATGTGACGCTCTCGGCAATCGGAGATTCGGTCTTCTATTACTTCCCGCTTATCATCGGCTGGACGGCTGCCAAGAAGTTCGGACTTAAGCCCGTTATGGGTATGGCCCTCGGCGGCATCCTCGTCTACCCGACGCTCGTTGCCCTTATGGGTGGAGACCCGCTTTACACGCTCGGCACCGGTACGGTCCTTGAGTCCAATGTCTACGGTGATATCTTTGGCATCCCGTTGATTATGCAGAACTATTCATCGACGATTCTGCCTGCGATTTTCATCGTCTGGATCGCCTCGAAGGTGCACAAATTCCTTTCTGGCGCACTGCCCGCGCTTGTGAGCTCGTTCTTCTCCAACATTTTGACGCTTCTCATTTGCGGCATCCTGGGCCTGCTTGTGGTCGGTCCGGTCATGACGGTCCTCTCCAACATCGTTGCCCAAATCATCCTGGCGCTCATCAACTTCCAGCCCGCCATCGCCGGTTTTGTCATCGGCACGTTCTGGAGCCTGCTCGTCATGTTCGGTCTGCACTGGGGCGTCATTCCGCTGTGGTTCATCGATGTCGCAACCTACGGCTATGACCTCATCAACCCTCTCGTATACGCAGGTGGGTGCGCCATCGCCGGTGCCGTGCTCGGCATGATCATTCGAACCAAGGATTCCGAGGAAAACGCTGTCATCAACATCCCTGCTCTCGTCTCGTCGATCTTCGGCGTCAACGAGCCCGCGCTTTACGCCATCCTGCTGCCGCGTAAGCGTCTCATGTGGGCGACCTTCATTTCCGCCGGTGTCGGCGGCGCCATTGCCGGCCTTATGGGTGCCAAGCTCTATGCCTTCGGTGCCTCCGGTCCGCTCGGCTTCCCGAGCTTTATCAACCCCGCTGGCATCGATTCGAGCTTTATCGGTCTTGTCATCTCCGGTCTGGTCGCCTTTATTTTGGCGCTTATCGCCGCTATGGTGATCGGCACCAAGAAGGACGAGGGCGGTCAGACCCTCAACATCTCGGTGGACTAGTCCATCTACCCGCTTTGATTTAAAAGGCCTCGGACGGCAGCTGTGCTGTCCGGGGCCTTTTGCGTTTTGTACCGTTGCCGGTTGGTTTGTGGGGCATCTCAAAAGTGGCGGTGTGTGCTGGGATTACGACGACTGCGGCGCTTCGGAGGTCATGCGGCCGCCCTGTAGAAGCTGGCGATAGGGGAGAAAGCCGATAAACGAGACGACGGCTTGCGAGTACGCAGCGCTCCGTTTGAGGTAGAGCCTGACCTCGGAGGTCGTTGCAGGCTCGAGCGGCACGAGGGCCACCTTGCCGCCGGCGAGTGATTCGGCAGGCTTGCGCATGAGCAGCGAGACGCCGGCATCGCGCGCGACAAGCGAGATGATGTTTTCTGCCCGTTTGCCGGTAAACGTGACACGTGGGCTGAATCCTGCCTTGCGGCAAAGGGAGAGGGTGAGTTCGCTCACGAACGAGCCTTGGGGAAGCATAAGGAAATTCTCATCGATAAGGTCGTCGATCTCGATGGCGTTGCGCTTGGCGAGTGGATGGTCGAGCGGGATAACGGCCACGAGCCGGTCGGTTGTAAAGGGGATTTTTTTAAACTCCGGCTCGATGGCGCCGCCGTCGCGGATGAAGGCGAGGTCGATGTCCTCGCGCAAGAGCATCTGCTTGAGTGCGCTGCCTTCGCCCTCGATGAGCTCAACGGAATACGAGGGGTTCGCCTGCTGGAAATCGATGACGGCGTCCGTGATTCCATAGGGAGCCATGATGGGGATGGAGCCCACGGTGATGCGTTCGAGTGGTTCATCTGCGGCTATCTGGATGGCAGCGAGATAGCGATGCTGGAGCGTCGCTATCTTTTGTGCATAGGGGAGGAGCGCTTCGCCTTGCGCGGTGAGCGTAACGTGGCGTTGACTCCGATCGATGAGATTACAGCCGAGCTCGCGCTCCATTGCCATAATGTGCTTGGAGAGAGTCGACTGCGACATGAAGAGCAGCTCCGCCGCATCGAGAAACGTACGCGACTGCGCCAAGATGGCGAACTCACCAAAACGGCTGATATCCATAGGGTAGCCTCCGGTTCCCTCATGTCGGCAAGTAACCTAGATCACGATTCCTTGGCAGTGGTCGATTTCGTGTTGGATGATTTCGGCGGTGTAGCCCGAGAAGTTTTTGATGCGGTGGACGAAATTCTCGTCCAAATACTCAACCTTAATGCGGCGATAGCGAGTACAGGGGCGCTCGCCGGAAAGCGAGAGACATCCTTCGCTCGTCTGATAGGAATTGACCTGCTCAAGAATTTGAGGGTTGTACATCAGCAGCGCCCTGTTGCCGTCCTTTACGCAGATGATGCGTTTGCGCACGCCAATCATGTTGGCGGCAAGGCCCACGCACTCGTGCTCATGCTCATGGAGCGTATCCAGGAGGTCCTGCCCGGTCGCGGCATCGTCGGGTCCCGCGTCTTCGGAAGGCAGGCGCAAAAAGAACTCGGATTTCATGATGGGCTTAATCATGGCGGGCTCCTCATGTCTCGTGCTTTCGTGGACTTTTAATAATAGCGCGGAAGGAAAGCTGCGCGTCAGCGTTACAATCTTTCAACGTTGGACCATGTTGTCGGATCCGTCGCGTGCGGCGTCTGACGTAAGTCTAGGGCTCATACTCGCCCTGGACTGTTCCTCTGGGGCGATGCGACTGTCGTTCCAAGAGGAAGGAAATGCATGGGGAGCAAATCTCAGCAACAAGTTCAAGTAGCGCCATCGGCCACTGCGGCGTTTCTCGTCGTAATGTATACTGCAGCCTTTGTCGCCGCGTTTAACGAGAACATTATTAACGTGGCGTTGCACGACATCATGGCGGTCTTTTCGGTGAGCGCTACCACGGCGCAGTGGCTCGTTTCGGGATACATGATCGTGACGTCGATCTTTACGGCCATCATGGCCTTTCTGTCCGGTCGTTTCTCGACGCGCAAGCTGCTGTTTTTCGCATGCGGATGCATGGTCGCCGGAGAAGTCCTGTGCCTGGTCGCCCCGTCGTTTACCGTTTTGCTGCCAAGTCGTATTTTGCAGGCTGCGGGATCGGGCATCTTGTTTCCGCTCATGATGAATGTGGTGCTATCTTGTGCTCCGCGCGAGAAGCTCGGTCTGTATCTGAGCCTGGGCGGTGCCTGCATTACGCTAGGGCCGGCGTTTGGGCCCGTGATTAGTGGTCTTATGTGCACGTTGTTTGGCTGGAGGGCGGTGTTCGTAGTGCCGCTGGTGGGCGGTGTCGTGGTCGCCGCGGCGGCAGCAAAGCTCGTTCGGAATGTCGGAGAGCGCTCGAACACCACGCTTGATATTCTGTCGGTTGTTTTGCTCACTGCCGGCATTACGGCGTTCGTGTATTCCGTAGGCGAGTTCTCGACCAATGTGATGGCCGGTATCGCGACGCTTTTCGCCGCTGTTGTGGTGCTCGGCCTGTTTGCGGTTCGTCAGCTCAAGCTCAAGCATCCGGTGCTTAACGTGCGTCCCATGGCGAGCGTTCGTTTTTGGCCTGCATGCCTGCTTGTGGTGGTGTCGATGATGACGACGTTCTCGATGAGCGTTTTGTTGCCGCTCTATTTTGAGGGCGCATACGGCATGACCGCACTTGTCGCGGGTTTGCTCATTTTGCCGGCGATCGCCTGCAACGCCGTGACCTCGATTGTGGGCGGACGCGTGATGGATGCCCGTGGTGCGTGGCCGCTGCTGCCGGTCGGCTTTGCCCTGATCGCTGTGGGGCAGACGGCAATCTCGATGACCGCGGCAAGCATGAACATCGGCGTTGTCGTGCTGCTGACCGTTGTGGTGTATGCCGGCGTCGGTTTGGTACTGAGCCCCTCGCAGACCGCCGGTTTGGAGACGCTTCCCGCCGCTGAACATCCTCACGGAACGGCATTGCTTAACACGTGGAACATGATTGCCGCGTCGTTTGGTCCGTCGCTGTTTATCGGCCTGCTTTCGAGTTCTGCGGTGGCTGCTGGCGCCGCAGGCGTTGCGTCGGACGTTGCCCAGGCGATAGGATTTGCAGCCGCCGTGCGCGTGGCGGCCGTGATTGCCGTTGTCGGGTTCGCGGTGTCGCTGGTGTACGCTCGCCGCGAGTCGCACATGTCGCATTAATGTGTGCACATAGATTCTGCAGCTAGATTGGATGGCGACACCATAAACTAATGGACGTTTTGCCGAGAGGCATGAATGTATAAAGCGCAAAGAGTGCGCGACGGGCCCCGCGAATGGGGCGATGATGCCCGAGAGGGCCAAGAAGGAGTCTCATGTCTGAGAACGAAGAGATCATGAACGAGACCGAGAACGAGACCATGGCTGCCGAGGTCGAGGCAGTCGAGACCGTGGAGACCGAAGCTGCTGAGGTTGAGGCTGCTGACGAGGTTTCCGCCGAGGAGGAGGCCGAGGTTGTCGAGGCCGCCGCTGATTACGATGACGAAGAGCTGATGGACAAGATGCAGAAGGCCGCTCGCCTGCTGCGTAGCCGTCGCTTTGCTATTTCCAAGGAGGAGGAGGCCAAGGCCGAGCGCATGGCGAACATCGAGCGCGCCATTAAGCTCCTTGACCTCAAGCCCAAGATGGAGCAGAAGGAAATGTCCGACCTGCTGGGCATGCGCCTTCGTGAGCTCGATGGTCTGATGGCCGAGGCCGAGGCTGCCGATCTGGTCGGCCGCATCGACGACGCCGAGGGCGATATGCGCAAGATCGTTGTCTTCGCTGCCGAGGATGCCGCTGAGGGCCTGGTCGAGCTTGCCAACAAGAAGGAGAAGCTCCTGCCCGAGCTTTCTTACGAGGAGGCCACCGAGCTGATGGCCGCTCTCGATAAGGTCATCGCTCCGCTCGTCGCCATGGGCCTGGACGAGGACCGCGGTCCTCGCGGCGGCCGTGACGAGCGCGGTGGCCGTGGCGGCGACCGTGGCGGTCGCGGCGGCTTTGGTGGCAACCGTGGTGGCTATGGCGATCGCGGTGGCAACCGTGGTGGCTTCGGCGGCAACCGTGGTAACGCCCGCGGCGGTCGCGGTGGCGACCGTGGCGGCCGCAACGGTGGCGGCTTCCGC